>CAJMOV010000190.1 GCA_905215125.1 uncultured bacterium
GCCAAGTTTCCGGCGTAGGTCAGCTTGTCCAGATTGATAATGTGGTAGTCCGGATCGGGATGAGACGGGCAGCCTCAACCTTGCAAGTCCGGTCACACGCGCCGAGTTCACCAAGATGATGATTGCCGCCGCCGGGCAGAAGGACAACATCAGTGAGCAGGCAAACGTCTCTTTGTTCAAGGATGTTAAAAGCAATCACTGGGCCGCCGGATATATTAAAGAAGCTGTCGATCAGGGCTGGCTGGCTGGATACACCGACGGCACCTTCCGCCCCGACAGCCAAATTCTGCTGGAAGAGGCGGCGACCGCCCTGCTGCGTATGCTGGGATATGATTCCCAAAGCCTGTCAGGCGCCTTCCCGTCTGCGCAGATGAACAAATACCGTGCGCTGGGGCTGGATGAAAACGTCAGCTGTACCCAGGGCCAGGTGCTGACGCGCCGCGACTGTATTCCGCTGTTTTACAACCTGATGACGGCGCAGACCAGCTCGGGCGCCGTCTACGCTACCCAGCAGGGGCTGACGCTCAACGCCGCGGGGGAGATCGATTATTCCTCGCTTGTTGCGAAGGATAGAAAGGGCCCCTTTATCTCTCAGTCGAGCGGGTGGGGGAGCAGCCTGCCCTTTGTCATCGACACGCTGAGCATCAATGGCGTCTCCGCCGAGCAGAGTCAGCTTGAGCAGGGGGATGTTTACTATTATAACGAAAACCTGCGTGCTGTGTGGGTTTACCGCAACCGCATTACCGGCGTATACACTGCGGCTAGTCCCTCAACTGCGTCGCCGACGTCGGTGACGGTGTCGGGTGTCAGCTATACGCTGGCCAGCTCCTCAGCCGCTTACGCTTTGTCCGACATGGGCGATTTCCGCCCCGGAGATACTGTAACCCTGCTGCTTGGCATGAATGGCGAGGCCGTCGGCGTTGTCAAGGCGGGCGATCTGGATGGGGTGCGCTATGGCGTCGTTCAGTCTATCAGCACAAAGACATATACCGATGGATATGGAAAAACATGGACAGAGGAGACGGCCGCCATCCTGTGCACCGACGGTAGCACTTATCAGGATCCGGCTGGCAGCGTCAGCCTGAAGGTCGGCGATTTGGTACGCATCACCGTGCAGGACGGCAAAAGCGTCGTCGCGAGACAGACCGGCAAATCGTTGAGCGGCGTCGTCAATGCCAAGGCGACCGCTGTTGGCGAAAAACGCTTTGCCGGCGATGTACAGATTCTCGATGTCGACGACAACGGTCAGGCCCTTGTCATCTACCCCTCTCGCCTGGCTTCTGCCAAGCTGGACAGCGGAGACGTGCGCTTTTACACCGAGAATGCAGATGGGGAAATCGACCGTCTCATCCTGGACGATTATACCGGCGATATGGACACCTACGGCATCCTGACATCGGTGTCTGAAGTCAATATGAACATGACTCTGATGGGTCAGTACCGCACGTTGATCAACGGTCAGGAGGGCATGCTGACCAGTTCGGGCACGCTGTACGGCGTCAGCGTCGGCCCGGCGGCCATCGACGCCAGCGGCACCGCCATTAATAGTCTGCGCAACCTCAAGGAGGTTTCGCTGACCAGCGTCAGCACCCTCTCGGCCAAGAAGGACAATATTGAATACGGCATGGCCGATAACGTGCAGGTCTACATCCGTGAAAACGGGGAATATACCTTGAGCACCCTTTCCGCTGTCAGCGGCGGGGGGTACAGCCTGAAGGGTTACTACGACAAGGACTATACCGACGGCGGCCGCGTGCGAATCCTCATCGCGACGCCGCTGAGCTGAGACAAAAAGAAGCCCGGGAAATTTTCCCGGGTCTTTTTTTATGCTGCTTTACCCTTTTAATGCCTGCTGGAGGTCAGCAATGATATCCTCGGCGTCCTCCAGGCCGACGGAGAGGCGGATGAGCCCTTCGGATATGCCGGCTTCGGCCCGTTCTTCAGGCGTGTAGGCGGAATGGGTCATAGAGGCCGGGTGCTCGATGAGGGTTTCGCAGTCGCCCAGGCTGACGGCCACCTTAGCCAGCTGCACGCTGTTGATAGCCTTTTTGCCGGCGTCAAACCCGCCCCTGACCTCGAAGGCGACGATACCGCCAAAGCCGCCGCGCATTTGCCTTGCGGCGATTGCGTGCCCGGGATGGCTTTCCAGCCCGGGGTAATAAACGCGCTCGACAGAGGGGTGCTGTGCCAGAAAGCGTGCGACGCGCAGGGCGTTTTCACAGTGGCGTGCGACGCGCAGCGGCAGCGTTTTCATCCCGCGGATGATCAAATAGGCTTCAAACGCGCCGAGGACGGCACCCGTCATGTCCTTGAGACCGAACATTTTGCACTGGCCGATGAAATCCCCCCTGCCGGCTACAATGCCGGCGATGACGTCGCCGTGGCCGTTCAAATATTTGGTTGCCGAGTGCAGCACAACGTCGCAGCCAAGATCGAGGGGACGCTGCAGGCAGGGAGTGGCAAAGGTGTTGTCGACAATGACGAGGGTATCAGGGCTGTTTTGGTGCGCCAGTGGGGCAAGGGCGGTCAGGTCGACGATTTTCAGGTTGGGGTTGGCCGGCGTTTCCAGATATAGCACGCGGGTGTTGGGACGCAGGGCGGCGCGCACCCTTTCAAGGTCGCTGGTGTCGACAAAGGTGACGTCGACGCCATAGCGGCTGATTCCGTGGCTGAGATAGGCGAAAGTACAGCCGTACAGCGTTTCATCTGCAACAACATGGTCACCCGACTTGAGGGCCGTCCACAAAGCGGTTGTGACCGCCCCCATACCGGACGAGACGGCGACGGCGGCTTCCGCATGTTCCAGCGCAGCCAGCTTTTCTTCCAGCACAGCGACGGTGGGGTTGCCCAGGCGACTGTAAATATACCCGTCCTCCTGCCCGGCAAAGCGGGCGCCGCCCTGTTCGGCCGAAGCGAATTCGAAGGTCGACGTCGAGTAAATGGGGGTGGCCAACGCGCCGTACTGTACGTCATGCCTGGCGCCGGCATGGATGGCGAGGGTGTGTATACCACAGCTTTGGTTCATGGATAAGCCTCCGTTTCATCTTGATTTGGGATGCGGCAAATTGCCGCTGATCCTTTTCTGTTATTATACCATCCCGCAGGGAGGCAGGAGAAATAGCAAATCATGATGATAGAGTATAAACGGAACCTATGCAATATTATCTATTTTGACCAACGATTCATTGATTCTGTCAGCACATTGACGAAATCGGCGGCAATAGGGGAGAGAGAGCTTTCTTTCAGGGTCAACATGCCGATCTCCATACGCTCATCCGTATTGAGGGGGATGGAGGACATACCGCTGCCGGTAAAGGTGGGGATGATGTACCCTGTGCCGATGGTGTAGGCGTCGGTCTTGGCGATAATGTTTTCCATTGTCGCCCGATCAGAAACGTAGATAACGCGGGAACTGTGCTGCTCGACCATCAGCTCCTCGGAAAAGAAGACGGCGCTTGTCTCCCCCTGCTCATAGCAGATATAGGGGAAGTCCTGCAAGTCGTGCGGGGAGACTGCGCGGCGATCCGACAGGGGATGCCCGGGCCGGATAAAAACGTGGGGCGCGACCTGCCGGATGGAAACAAAGTCCAGCCCGCGGGAAGCGAACAGCTTGGTCAGCGGCCTGCGGTTGGAATCGGACAGGAAAAGCACGCCGGCTTCACTCCTGCGCTCGCAGACGTCTTCAATAATTTCCAGCGTCTTTCCCTCGCGCAGGGTGAAGCTGTACTTGTTCCCGCCGTGGCGGCGCAGCGTTTCGACAAAAGCGTCGGCGACAAAGGAATAATGCTGGGCCGAAACGCAAAAGGTCAGACCGGCCGACGGGCTGCCGCCAAAGCGGGCCTTCAGATCGTCCGCCTGCTCCAGCAGGGCGACAGCGTAACGGATAAAGTCGGCCCCATCGGCCGACAGGCGTATGCCGCGGCTGGTGCGTTCGAAGATGGTGATACCCAGCTCGGTTTCCAAGTCCTTGATGGCGGCGCTTAAGCTGGGCTGGGACACATAAAGCTGCCGCGCAGTGCGGCTGATGGATCCGCAGCCGGCAATGGCGACGGCGTAGCGTAACTGCTGTAAGGTCAAAAAAGCCCTCCTTTCGCTGTAAAAAACAGGCCGACAGCGGACAAGCCGGCACAGCCCGGCCCGGCAGCCGACAACGCGCAATTTTATCATTCCATTTCATTATACCGGAAAAACAGGAAAAAAGCAAAAGCCGCACGAATAATTTCGTGCGGCTTTTGGCAATG
>CAJMOV010000191.1 GCA_905215125.1 uncultured bacterium
ACGTCGAACAAGCCTATATCGGCTGCCTGATGTGCCATCGGAATACCGACGAAATACTGGCCATGCTGGATCCGGGCGACCTGTCGGAGGACGGCCGGCGCATCTATGAAGCGGTGCGGGCGCTGCGCGAGCAGGGACGGGAGGTTGACCCGGTCGTCGTGCTGGAACGTGTGGGGGAGTCTATGCGGCCCTATGTGCAGACCGCCGTCTTCGAAGGGGGGGACATGTACGCCGACGCATGCGGGGAACATGCGCGCATCCTCACGGAAAAAGCCCAGCTGGAACGGGTGAGGGCCAAGGCGCTGCACCTGGCGACATGCGCCGACATCGGGGAAGCGCGGCAGACGGCGGCCGAGCTGCAGGCCATCGCCCAGGACAGGGACGTGCGCGACGAGTGGAGCATGGAGGAGCTTATCCGTGAAACGGTGGCAGGACTGCACAGCGATCCTAAGTACATCACAACCGGCTTTGGCAAGCTGGACAAATACCTGCTGATCTCCCCGGGGGACTTCATCGTGGTCGGCGGCCGTCCGTCGAGCGGCAAGACGGCCTTTACCCTGCAAATGGCGGCGCACATGGCAAAAACACGGCGAGTCGCCTATTTTTCGCTGGAGACCGACCCGGCTAAGACTGGACAGCGGCTATTGTCCACAGTTGGCGGCATTGAGTTGGACAAGCTCAAGCGCCGCAGGCTGGAGGAAGATGAGACCTGGCGGAAAATCGCGCATGCCAGCGAATCGCTGATATCACGGAGGATGACCTATATTCACTGCAACGGCTATGACGTACAGCGGATAGCGGCAAAGGCTCGGCGGTTGGACGCGGAAGTGATTTTTATCGACTATCTGGGCCTTTTGCAAAGCCGGGGACAGGGCCGGTATGAGCAGGTGACCAATATCTCAGTTGACCTGCATAACTTCGCCCAGCGTACGGGCACTGCCGTTATCGCCCTGTGCCAGCTCAACCGCGCCGGCGCGTCCGGCCGTCCGGAAATGCACGAGCTGCGGGAATCAGGCCAGATTGAGCAGGATGCCGACGCCGTGCTGCTGCTCGATTACAAGGGCGCGCGGCAGGATCCGCCGACAACCGAGCACATCGTCGCCGTGGCCAAAAACAAGGAAGGATGCGTGGGCGACCTTGATTTCCGCTTTTTCGGGGTCACACAGCGCTTTTACGCAGAGGAGCGGAGATAATGCTGCGGGAGCATGTCGGGCGCATCCTGGCGCAGGATTATGATGATGTGGAATTATACGCGCGCTTATGCGCGTTGCTGGCGCTGTGGAACATAAAAGAGACGCCGGAGAATGGAGTGGCGGAGGAAGCAATATGCCCAAAATAAAGCTGGGAGACAATTACACCTTCGTGCCGACAGGCTTTACCGGCAGCGACTACATAGTCAAAGAGGATAGGGGTAAAACGTTGACAGGGACGGTAGTATACATTCATCCCAAATGCCGTTTTTTCCTCGTTGAGGCCCAGTGCCACGGCCGCACTGTCCGCGAATGTTTTCAATTAATAGGAGGCATACCGCATGACGAGATTTGAAAGATGCTGGATATACATCCTGGTCATATTGGCGGGGGTCAGCAATCTGCTGGTGCTGGCACGAGTGCGCGAGCTGGAAAGCGAGATTATGGCGCTGGAGCGGCAGGAGGAGGCCGCCGAGCCGATGACCGCGTCGCTCAGGATGGCGCAGCAGGCGGGCGTCGGCGCGCCACGCCGTGAAGCCGTCTGCCTCTCGGATGAGCCCGCCGCCGGACGTCAAACCGCGACCTTCACGGCCTACGCCTACTGCGCGTGCGAAAGGTGCTGCGGCAAATGGGCGCAGTACGGCCTGACGGCGTCGGGAACCGTGCCGCAGCAGGGGCGGACCATCGCCGTCGACCCGGACGTCATCCCTCTGGGCAGCAAGGTCTGGATAGACGGCCGCGGCCCCTACATCGCAGAGGACACGGGCAGCGGCATTAACGGCAGCACCATCGACGTCTTTCACGAAAGCCACCAGTCCGCCCTCAGCTGGGGTAAACGCACGGTGATGGTAGAATGGGAAGCCTGAAGCACAGGGAGGGGGAAGGGAAATGAAAGGCAAGGAACGGATAACACCGGATTTTCTCACGGCGCACGACGCCTGCGAAGAAGGATTGCGCGAGTTTCAGCGGGTATTCCCCGACGGCGGGGAGTATCAGGCAGTGCTTGACCGCTGCGTGGAGGAAAACCGTATGGATTTCGCGCAGTGGCTGCTGAAGGTCTGCGGGCCTTCGGACGATGTCCGCGTTTTTGATGAAGATATCGACGAGCGGGGCAGGAACATAGCTTTTGCAGGCTCGCTGCAATTCAAAAAGGGCGTAAGGGCGAATATGCTATTGGCCGGCGGTAGCATCGAGGCAGGCCGCGGCATCAATGCAGGCCGTGACATCAATGCAGGCCGTGACATCAATGCAGGCCGCGGCATCAATGCAGGCTGTGGCATCGAGGCAGGCTGGGATATCAAGGCAGGCCTTGGCATCAAAGCAGGCTGTGGCATCGAGGCAGGCTGTGGCATCAAAGCAGGCTGGGACATCAAGGTAGGTTGGGACATCAAGGCAGGTTGGGACATCAAGGCAGGTTGGGACATCAAGGCAGGCCGTGGCATCAATGCAGGCTATGGCATCGAGGCAGGCTGTGGCATCAAAGCAGGCTGTGGCATCAAGGCAGGCGAAGGTTATGGCGTTTTTGCCGGGCTGCGCATTAAAGTTCAGGACTGGTCCAAGTATGCTGTTGTCACAGCGCAAAGCAAGCCGGACAACCTAATATCCGGCTTCTGGAAGGAGAGGGATGCGCAATGCGATTGACGAAAAGGCTGTCCGGTGGGCAGGCGGCGCTGGAGTGCAGGGCCTGCCCGCTGCAAGGCAACGGCTGTACGCTTTACTCTTGCCGCCAGATGCTGAAAGACCGCCTTGCCGCTTATGAGGACACCGGCCTTGAGCCGGGGAAAATCATGACGCTATGCGATATGGACAACCGGGCAAGGATGGCCGGATTACTGCGGAAGAGGTGAGCAGGGATGAAAGAAGAAACAAGGCCCCGGCTGAGAACCGGGAAATGTCGCTTCGGAACGAGCTTCAGCGGGGTACGGGTGTGCAGGCTTGCAACAAAGCCATGTTGTATGGTGAAGGATTGCCCTGACGGCCGCGCCGGGCTTCGACATGGCCCGGTTACGCTGGACATGGTTCGCACCGGTCAGGCCGTCACGCAAAGGGGTGAGCAGCCATGCCGATAAAGAACTATACGACGAAAATAGACGTTTATAGCAGCCTGGGAGAGATCCAGGGCGCTTTGGCAAAAAACGGGGCGTGCAAAATAATGATAGATTACGGGGAGGGCGGCAGGCCGTTAGCGGTGATGTTCGGTATCCGGACGCCCACAGGGCCGCGGGGGTTTGCCCTTCCGGCCAATGTCGAAGGCGTGGCAGCCGCCTTTGCCCGGCAGAAAATCAAGGTCGACCTCAAGCAGGCAGAACGTACGGCGTGGAGGAATATCCGAGATTGGGTGCTGGCGCAGATGGCTTTTGTAGAGGCGGGCAACGTTCAGCTGGATGAGGTTTTTCTGCCCTATCTGACAGACGGTAAGGGTCGGACGCTGTATCAGCTGTACCAGGGCGGTCACCTGGCCCTCGGCCCTGCAGCAGAGGAGGCGCAGCCATGACTGACCTGGTCCCTGACAGCCTGAGCCGGCTCAGCCCGCCGTCCGATGCCGTCCCATATTTGTGCTGCGACTGCCTTTACGGCGGCCCCATCTGCGACGCAAGCGAGAATGAAGCCTGCCCCCGGCGCAAGGAAGACGGCAGCTGCTGGGCGGCGTTTACGGAAAAGGAGGCCTATGATGAGCAATAACCTCATCCTGTACACCTGTCCGGAGTGCGGGCAGAGGATGCTTTTGCCGGCGTCCAAGGCCCGCAAGAGCTGCCCGGAATGTACGAAGCAGCGGCAGCGGGACCTGCGACGCAAGCGCACAAGGGGCAACCGCTTCGGCGTGCCCGAGAAATACATCCCCCAGGGCAACGACGACATCGTCCGCATCAGCCAGCAAGCGCGCGAGCTGGGCCTGTCCTACGGCCAGTATATTGCACTCAGGGAAAGGGAGGGAAAGAAATGATATACATGGACCCCAAAACGAAGGATGTATTTTCATGTGTCGGCGAGGCGGCAGGAGAGCTTTGTATCCAAAACCTCCAGGACTGCCGCGACTGTTGTTTGGGAC
>CAJMOV010000192.1 GCA_905215125.1 uncultured bacterium
ATATACCATTAGGAAATGTTTGTCGAAATATTTCCTATGGTTATGAAGAACGGCCAAAAACAGGGGAAATGCCCTGCCGATGGCTCAAGCTCTCACGTCGATGATGTGCTGGGACACAGGGGGCGTCATCTGTTCCAGCAACGCGGCGGCCTGAGCTTCCTGCGTTTCCATCACCTTTTTGGTAACGGAGATTTGCAGGGCCTGGGCCGTCTGCGCTGCGTGCAGCCCCATGCTGACAGCGGCGATATCCATAGCATCCGCTCCTTTACAGGTACAATTATACACCCGCAGGCAGCGAAGCCGCAACTAAAAATATCGCCATTTTATCTTGCCCCCGGTCCGGGTTTTTGCTACAATGAAACCAAGAGAATAAGGGGGACAGCAATATGCGAATCAAGCGCGAGGGCTACGGCATTATCATGATGCTGGGGCACCTGTTCTGCGACATCAACAGCGGGGCGTTGCCCGCTATACTGCCCTTTTTGATGGTAGAAAAGGGCATCACTTATTCTGCGGCCGCCGGGCTGACCTTTGCCCTCAGCGGCATCGGGTCCATCATCCAGCCCCTTTTTGGCAGCATGGCAGATAAGCATTCGCGGCCGTGGATGATGAGCGTCGGTATCCTGATGGCGGGCTGCGGTGTCTCCATACTGGGCTTTCTGGACAGCTACTGGGCTATGTTCCTGGCGGTGACGGTGACGGGGATCGGCTCGGCGCTGTTCCATCCCGACGGGGGCCGGATGGCCAATTATGTGGCCGGCGAAAAGAAGGGCCGCGGCATCAGCAACTTTTCTGTGGGCGGCAACATGGGCGGCGCCGTCGGCCCCATGCTGGTCGTAGCCGGCATCGGCGCCTTTGGTTTGAAGGGCACCGCAGTGCTTGCCGTGCCGTCCTTTTTGATGGGCCTGTTTTTGCTGCTGCAAACCAAGGATCTGGCCGCCTTTGCCAAAGAGGGCAGCCGAAAAACGCAGGAAGCCATGGCCGCCGGGCAGAAGGACGACTGGAAATCCTTTATTAAGCTGACGGGGGTCGTCTTCCTGAGATCCACTATATCTATGGGCCTGACCACTTTTATCCCGCTGTTCTGGCTTAACATCCTGATGCAGTCAGAGAGTGTGTCAGGCACGACGACAACCATTATCGCCATCGCGGGCGCCGTCGCCACGCTGATTGGCGGCCGCCTGGCCGATCGATTTGGCTTCAACCGCGTCAGCCGCACCGGGCTTGTCTTTGCCGTCCCCTGCCTGATGATTGTCACCCTGTCGCGGTCTGTGCTGCTTTCCACCATCATGCTAGTGCCGACGGCCATGTCGCTCAATATGGCGTTCAGCCCGTCGGTGGCGCTGGGGCAGAAGCTGGTGCCCAATCACATCGGCTTGGCCTCCGGTATTACAATGGGGCTTGCTTCCAGCTTTGGCGGCGTCGTTTCGCCCCTGCTGGGCAGGGTGGGCGACAGTCAGGGGCTGTCTACCGTTTTGTGGCTTCTGGTTGCGGTCGCCGCCATTGCCTGCGCCGCCTCCTTCCTTGTGCCTGATGCGCGCCCGTCTGCCCAGCCTGCTAAAGCAGAGGGCGACGACTGAATCCAAAAGGATTACCGCCGGCTTTGCCGGCGGTTTTATTTTGCTTTTTAATCACAGAAGGAAAAAGGGAGAGGCGTCTCCGCCCCTCCCGAAACAGGATGTGCTTATTTCTTCATCTCGGCAATATAGGTGCCGACAGCCTTACCTAGCTCGACGTTGGCGCCGCAGGCCTTGAGAGCGCGCTCGACAGCGGCCAGGGCGACAATCATTTCATTTTCGGTGGCGTTGCCCATGTGGCCGATGCGGAAAGCCTTGCCGGCGTAAGCGCCCAGAGCGCCGGCGATGACGACGCCTTCATCCAGCATAGCAGCGCGGAACTTGGCATCGTCCACACCGGCAGGGTAGATGACGCAGCTGAGGGTGCTAGCGCGGCAGCCGGCTTTGGCCAGGATGGTCAGGCCGATGCTCTCCAGGGCCTTGGCCATGGCGTCGGCGTTCTTACGGTGACGGTCGGCGCGGGCCTTGACACCTTCTTCCTTGATAATGCGGGTTGCTTCCTGCATGGCCCAGACCAGGTTGACGGCCGGGGTGGCAAAGTACTTGGCGGGGTTCTCCATGATGGGAATCCACTTTTCAAAGTCGACATAGTATTCGGGGATCATGCCGAGATCCTTGCGGCGCTGCAAAGCGTCCTTGCTGGCCCAGACGACGAACATGCCCGAGCAGACGCCGAAAGCCTTCTGCGAGCCGGTGAAAAGCACGTCGATGCCCATTTCGTCGACGTTTTCATACTCGCCGGCAGTGGCGGCGACGCCGTCGACAATCAGCAGGGTGTGGGGATATTTCTTGACAACCTTGCCGATTTCGGCCACGGGGGCGACAACAGCGGTGGAGGTGTCGACGTGAGAAACGGTGACGGCGGCGTAATTCTTTTCCGCCAGCTTTTTGTCGACCTGCTCGGCGGTGACGGTGGTGCCCCATTCGGCGCCCAGAACATCGACATTCAGGCCCTTGCGCTCGCAGATCTCAATGAAGCGGTCGCCGAAAAAGCCGTTGCTGACGATGAGGACGTTGTCGCCGCGCTTGGTGGTGTTGGCAATAGCCATTTCCATGGCCAGCGTGCCCGTGCCAGCGAGGGGGAAGGTCATCCCGCTGCAGCCGAACAGGGTGCCCAGTTCGCTAATCAGGGACTTATAATCAGCGACAAAGCGGGGATCGCCGAAAGCCTGGATGGGACGGGCCATTTCAGCGCGGATGGAATCGACGACCGGGGTGGGGCCAGGGATCATGACCAGAACATTCTTTTCCATGAGTGACAGCCTTCTTTCATATAATTTTATTATTCAAAATGTTATTTTATTTTACGAACATATTATACCTCTTTGTCAGCCTATTGTCAAGGGGAATTCCATCGGATTTTTTATAATTTGATTTTGTATTTTATATATTGAAATATCATGCTGTTTCTGTTATAATAAAATATATTCGCTGCATTATGAAAAGAGGTCTGAATACGATATGGCACGGGAAGAAGGCGTTGCGTCCAGCAACCAGACGGCGGAAAAAGTGCTGCAGGTGATGGAAGCCCTCGCGTTTCAGCGCGGCCCAGTCAAGCTGGGCGAGCTGGCGCGTCAGCTGGGCATGAACAGCAGCACGTTGTACCGCTTCCTCATCGCCCTGCAGAACCAGGGGTATGCCCGGCAGGAGGAATCGGGACGGTATGCGCTCAATTATAAGCTGTGCTATCTGGCGGAACAGATTAAGAAGAATGCCAGCGTTGCCGGTATGCTGCACGCCGCTGTGCTGGAGGCAGGGCAGCTATTTCAGGAATCGGCCCACCTGGCGCAGGAGGAGAACCAGCGCATCGTTTATATTGACAACACGGCCGGTGCATCGCAGATGCTGACTATCCGCCAGTACATTGGAAAGACGGCGCCCATGCACTGTACCGGCGTGGGCAAGCTGCTGCTGCTGGAGTACAGCGATTCAGAGCTTGACAATCTCATCGCCCGGCAGGGTCTGCCCCGATACACAGAGCACACCTTGACAACCAAGCAGGATTTGTGCCGCGTGCTGGAGGAGGTGCGTGCCAATGGGTATGCCTTTGATAATGAGGAATGTGAAATCGGCGTGCGCTGCCTGGCTGTCCCTGTGCGCGACTACACCGGAAAAATCGTTGCCGGGCTGAGCGTCAGCGGCCCGACCACGCGCATTACCGACGATTTTGTGCAGCAAAGGCTGCCGCATTTTCTCGACATCGCGCGGCGCGCTTCACACGATCTGGGATATACAGGTTAACGCAAAAAATGCAGGTGCGGAAAACGCACCTGCATTTTTTCTATTCAGCTATTGCCTGAACACTGGATTTCTGCGCGCTATCCAGGTAAAACCTGCGATCGTTTGCGATGTGCTCGCGCATACGCGCTTCCACCAGCTGGGGATCTCGCTTTCGCAGCGCGTCGACGACGGCCATATGCTCGCGCAGATAGGTGTCGTCGCGTTTGTAGCAGGCGAATTCCTGTGCGCGGGCCAGCAGCGACAGGTCATGGTTCCGCTCCATCATGCGCCGCAGGGACTGGTTGGTGCAGCAGCCGTTGAGGATTTCGTGAAAACGGGTGTTGGAGTCAATAACCCTGGAAAAATCCTGTTCGCGGTGGTAGTATCACACAGATTATCCCCGGTGTGAAAAAGGATGCGGTTTTTCGCAAG
>CAJMOV010000193.1 GCA_905215125.1 uncultured bacterium
CGTCGACCGCTACGCCCCAAAGCAGGACTTCCCCGTCGACATGTCGGCCCAGACCGAATTGTATGCCGAGCACAGCTTTATGGGCCTGCACCGCCAGAAGCCCGGCCGGCACGCCGTTGAAGAGGTTTTGCACGCGCTGGGTAAAATGACCCCCAAGCAGGAGCTCAACTGCGGCAGCTGCGGCTACAATACCTGCCGTGAAAAGGCGGAAGCCGTCGTGCTCGGCAAGGCGGATCTGACCATGTGCCTGCCCTATCTCAAGGAAAAAGCCGAAACCTTCTCCGGCAACGTCATGGAAAACACCCCCAACGGTATTTTACTGCTTGACGGCGACCTGCAAATCCAGCAGATTAACCCCGCCGCCTGCGCGCTGATGGGCATTGAGATGGCGTCTGACGCAGTGGGGCAGCCTGTCATGCGTTATTTAAGCCCGGAGCTTTTTGTCCAGGTCCTGCAAACCAAGCGCACCTGCAAGCAGCCGCAGCTTTACCTGCCGCAGTACAAAAAATACGTCGACATGACCATCATCTACGACGGCAAGTATCACAACATCATGTGCATCCTGCGCGACGTCACCCACGAGGCGGAGGAGCAGGCCCGCAAGGAAGCGGCCAGCCGCCACACCATCGAGGTCACCGACAAGGTCATTGAAAAGCAGATGCGCGTCGTTCAGGAGATTGCGTCTTTGCTGGGCGAGACGACGGCGGAAACCAAAATCGCCCTGACCAAATTGAAGGAGTCGCTGAGTGATGAGTGATCTTTGCACCGACATCGGCTATTACAGCTTAAACAAGCAAAACGAACAGCTGTGCGGCGATCATGTCGAAATTGTCGAACAGGACGACGAGCGCACCATTATCGCCGTCCTGGCTGACGGGTTGGGTAGCGGCGTCAAGGCCAGCATTTTGTCCACGCTGACAAGTAAAATCATCTCGACCATGATGGCCAACGCCATCAGCCTGGAGGACTGCGTCGCCACCATTGCGGCGACATTGCCCGTCTGCGCTGTACGCGGGGTGGCGTATTCCACCTTTACTATTCTGCGCATCACCGACAACCGCGAAGCGGAGATCATCCAGTTTGACAACCCTCACGTCATCCTACTGCGCGGCGGAAGGAATTTTATCTACCCCGAGGAAGAGCAGATCATCGAGGGCAAGACCATCTACAAATCACATGTCACGTTGGAGGAAGGGGATATTTTTGTCGCTATGAGCGACGGCGTCATCCACGCAGGCGTCGGCATGGCGCTTAATTTCGGCTGGCTGCGGGAAAATGTCATCGAATTCCTCGAAATCATGTATGACCCTGACTTCACTGCAAAGACCTATTCCACCATCCTGCTGGGAGAATGTAACCGTCTTTACGGCGGCCGCCCCGGCGACGATACGACGGCCCTGGCTGTCAAGGTGCGCCGTCGCCAGCCGGTCAGCCTGATGATCGGCCCGCCGGCCAACCCCGATGACCTGGGCGAAATGCACCGGCTTTTCTTCGCCGAGGAAGGCAAGCACATCGTCTGCGGCGGCACGACCAGTAAGCTGGCCGCCGAGTACCTTGGCAAGCCGGTGCAGACCTGCATGGATTATCTCGACCCGGAAATTCCCCCTATCGCCGCCATTGACGGCGTGGATCTGGTCACAGAGGGGGTTATCACCTTCAGCCGCGTTTTGGAATACGCCAAGAATTATCTGGAGGATAACACCCGTTATACGGACTGGAGCTATAAAAAGGACGGCGCTTCCCTTATCGCGCGTATGCTGTTCGAGCAGGCGACAGACATCCATTTTTACGTCGGCCGCGCCGTCAACCCTGCGCACCAGAACCCCAGCCTGCCTATCAATTTCAACATCAAAATGCGTCTTGTCGACGAGCTCGCCGAATGCCTGAAAAAAATGGGCAAGCGCATTAAAGTAATGCTTTATTAAATTGTATCGCGAGGAAATGCCCTATGAGGAAATTTGACACCAAGGTTCAGCTGCTCAAATACAAGGTCCTGCGCGAAGTGGCGCGCGGCGCTTTTGCCGGCAATCTGCCGCGGTATACCCATGAAATCCCCAAAATCATCGCCCCCGGCCCCAAGCCGACGATGCGCTGCTGCATCTATAAGGAACGCGCCATTGTGTCCGAACGCATCAAGCTGGCCATGGGGGGCGACCCGAACAACTCCAATGTCATCGAGGTCATCGACATCGCCTGTGACGAATGTCCCATCGGCGGCTGGCAGGTCTCAGAGGCCTGCCGCGGCTGCATCGCTCACCGGTGCGAGGAAACCTGTCCCCGCGGCGCCATCACCTTTGACGCGCATCAGCACGCCCACATCGACAAGGAAAAGTGCATCGAATGCGGCCGCTGCGCCAAGGTGTGCCCCTATTCCGCCATCATAGACCACAAGCGCCCCTGTCAGAAGGCCTGTAAAATCAAGGCCATCACCATGAACGAAAACTGGGAGGCGCAGATCAACAACGACAAATGCATCTCCTGCGGCGCCTGCGTTTACCAGTGCCCCTTTGGCGCTATTGTGGACAAGTCCTTTATCCTGGACGCCATCGACATCCTGCTTAAAAGCGAGGGCAACAGCCGTTACAAGACCTATGCCGTCGTCGCCCCGTCCATTTCCAGTCAGTTCAGCTACGCCAAGCTCGGCCAGGTGGTTTCCGGCATCAAGGATCTGGGCTTCTTTACCGTCATTGAAGCGGCGCTGGGCGCTGACCTTGTCGCCTATTCCGAAGCGCGCGAGCTTGCGGAAAAAGGCTTTCTGACCTCGTCCTGCTGCCCGGCTTTTGTCCGCTACATTGAAACGGCCTTTCCCGACCTGCGCGAGCATATTTCGCACAATCTCTCCCCCATGGCGGCCATTGCCAAGGCCATCAAAGCGACCGACCCGACGGCCAAAGTTGTCTTTATCGGCCCCTGTACCGCCAAAAAGATGGAACGCCAGCGCGATTCGGTCAAGGACCTTATCGACTGCGTGCTGACCTTTGAGGAGTTGCAGGCCCTGTTTGACGGCAAGGACATCGACATCACCGCCCTGCCTCTTGACGTTTTGGACAACGCCTCCTATTACGGCCGTATTTTTGCCCGTAGCGGCGGCCTTTCCGACGCGGTCAATCAGGCTGTCAAAGAGCAGGGCATCACGGATTTTACCCCCAATCCCATCGTCTGCGATGGTATTGAGGCCTGCCGCGCCGCACTGATGCGGGCGTCTAAAAAGGCGCTGCCCAATAATTTCATCGAAGGCATGGCGTGTACCGGTGGCTGCATTGGCGGCGCCGGCTGTCTAACCCATGAGGAAAAGGACAAAACCCAGGTCGACCGCTATGGGCAGGAGGCCATGGAAAAATCCATCGGGGACGCCATCGCCATCTTTCAGCATACCAAAGGCTAGGCTTTCTTAACATTTCCTGAAATCTGAGCGGCAGGGCTTGTCCCCGCTGCTTTTTTTCGCTATACTGGTGACATGAAACGAAAACGCATCATGATTTTTGCCGCGGGCGCTGCCGCCATGGGGCTGCTGGCCCTGGCCGCCATATGGGGCTGCGGGCGGATTGTCGACGCCGTCTCCTCCCCGCATATTCTGGACAGCGCTGAAGACGCGCCGGTCTGCGACGCGGTTCTTGTCCTGGGCGCCAAGGTCTATGAGGACGGCACCCCCTCCCCTTCCCTGGCCGATCGGCTGGACAGGGCCATTGAGCTTTATCAGATGGGCAAGGCCCCCAAAATCATCGCCAGCGGCGACCACGGCACGGCAGAATACGATGAAGTAAACAGCATGCTCGATTACCTGCTGGCCCACGGCATCCCGCGTGAGGACATCTTTCTTGACCATGCCGGGTTCAACACCTACGATTCCCTCTATCGCGCCCGGGATATATTCTGCGTCAAAAGCCTGCTCATTTCGACGCAGGACTTTCACATCGGCCGCGCCGTTTACATGGGCCGGCGTCTTGGGCTGGACGCATGGGGCGTGCCGACGCCTGACCGCCAGGCCTACCGCGCCTACAACCAGCTGCGCGAGAGTCTGGCCCGCGTCAAAGCGGTGCTGGAAACTGACGTCCTGCGCCGCCGTCCGCGCTATCTGGGCGACGCCATCCCCATTTGGGGCGACGGCACTGTCACCGACGGCTGATATAAGAGCAAAAGGCCTCCATTCCACAGTGAAGAATGCCTTTTAATCAGATTCAATCTC
>CAJMOV010000194.1 GCA_905215125.1 uncultured bacterium
GGTGGCTCTGTCAGCGCCATCGCAGACAATGACAATTCCCTGGTATTGCGGCCCGTCCGTCCTGATCGTGACAGGTGTCTGCGAGCTGCCGCCCGAAAAAACCATGCTTTTCTGTTCTTCAGAAGTAATTTCCGCGCTATCACTTCCCGTCTTCCTGCTTTCGTTATGCCGGCTGTCGTAAGCATATACCGACTGGTTCCCGCTTTTGACGGTCAGCATGACCTGTACCCTCCCCACCCCATCAATTTGCGACAGGGTTTCTTCCAGCGATTGCTCCAGAGCCTGTGTTTCGGGGAATAAATCGGAGACGCCTGACTGCGTCGCGGCTTCTCCTGTCGTCCGCGGCCCTGCTGTCGGCCAGGCTGCCAGCAGCAGCCCTACTGCACAGATCAAAAGGACGTACTTATACTTATTGAAGTTCTTCTGGATATATTCCGGTATGTGCGCTTTGCTCAGCTTCATCGTCTGCCCTCCACTTCCACCACACATTCGATGCCAATGCCGCATGCGCTTGCCGCCATCTGCGCCACCTTTTCTTTGTCTCCCGGGGTATATTCCCCGTCAAAGGACAGGGAGATCTGCCGTACGCTATAGACGCCTTCCTCTGACAGCTCTGATACTATGCTCGCTTGGCACGGTGTCCCCAAGCCTTGCGACTGTGCCGTTATATATTCCTGCAGCCGGGTGTCGGCTTCAGCTTTCTGCGCCCGCAACGCGGCCGTCTGCGCTTCGTCAACCTGTATTTGCAGATTCTGTTCAACCTCGCTCAAGCTGAACGAGGGCGTTTTACCGTCCTGTGCGGGATAAAAAACCAGAATGATCATCAGCGCGGCGCATCCAATGCGGGCAATTTCCCGCTGAACGCCATCCCCAGTGAGAATCATGACCAGGGCGCATAATACCCCTCCGGCAAAAAAGCGCAGCAGCAGGCTACCAATCCATTCGCTCATACCCGAATCACCACCGTGCTGACAATTAATGCGATAAATTGGATGGCACAGCATGTTCCCAACAGTCCCAGCGCTATACCATATCCATCTGCAATTCCGTCAATCATTCTAACGGTGCTGCCCGATGCCAGCGAGGAGGACGCAGCCGACAGAATTTTGAACACTATGTACCGTGAAAGGGCTGCCACAAAGGGTACAAGGCACAGGGCACAGGCGCCTAAAAAACCGTAAATACCAACCGCTGTTCGCAGCACATTTGCCCCGGTTAAAATGGCGTCGGAGGCGTCGGCGACAATGGATCCCAGGACAGGCACAGCGCCCGCTATGGCTACGCGGGCCGTCTTGACGGCAGCGGCGTCCGCCCCGCCAGTAACAACGCCGGACAAAGTGATGTAACCCATGAAAATCATAACAAAGGCCTTGTAAAACGTGACGCACAGCCAGCGGATCAGCTCTGCCACGCGGGTTAGCACCCCTTGCCCGGACAGCAGCCCAGCCGCTGTGGTGCCAATGTACAGGTAAACCGCGGGCAAAAACACATGAAGCGCCAGCTCGATCAAGATCCCGGAAAACAGCACCGTTGCAGCTGAAGAGGATATGGCGGACACCGGCTTACCCGCTACCGCAGTCGCCGCAGTAAATACTGGAATAAGCGCTTTGCTGAAAACACTGAGCCCTTCTATTGCCTTGTGGCAGTCCTGCAACAGCGAACCGACTGTGGAAAAGCACAGAGTCACCAGCGCGCAGACAGAAGCCAGGTCAGTAACGCGCTCAGGAACGGCTATCCCGCCGGATTTGGCAAAGGCGGACACCAGCCCGACCAGCGCGCAAACGGCTACCATGGCGAAAGCCATTCCGCTCGACTTGCGCAAATGCTCGCGGAACGCGGACAGCGCTTTTTCCCAAAGTCCTTTCAGCCCCGACTGCACATCGCCATTTTCCGGCGTCAGCTCCCCCAGGCTTTCTTGGATGTCGCTCGGCAGGCTTTCTTCAACGCCGCCGGTATCGACATAGCTCTCCGTGTCCGCTGACTGTGCCGCCGCACCGCCTGTGAGCAGCATGATACACAGCATGGCCATGGCTATGACTTTCATACTTCCTCCCTTCAAAAGGCCCGGATGAGCTGTAAAGCCTGCTCAACCAAGGGTACAGCGCATAGAATTCCTGCGGCCGCACCGAACATTTCCACTTTTGCCGCCAACGTCCTTTCCCCTGCGTCCCGGCATAGCTCAGCCATTAGCTTGACTACCATACAGATGCCTATGACGCGTAGAATGGGGGTAAAAACAGCGGCGTCCAATCCCGTCACGTCCATCAGCATGCGGATACAGTCGAGCACCTGTGACAGAAGAGGGATTAAGACGGCGACCAGAACCGTCATTCCCGCCAGCGCGACAACCAGCCCAATAGACGGTACCTTGTCCCGCAGAAGAGAAAGGGAAATCAGCAGCGTCACAATAATTCCGCAGAAACGGATGAGATCTTCCATATTTAAAACCCAAATGTTGACTTTATGATGTCAAACATATTGCTGATCTCCTGAATGACAATCAGCATAACAACAATCAACCCTGCCAGCGTGGTCATCATCGCCTGCTCTTCACGCCCCGAACGCACAAGGAGTTGGTTGAGTACGGCGACCAGGATACCTATAGCCGCCACCTTAAATATCAAATCTACCTGCATGTCGCTTGCCTCTAAATCGCCACAAGGGCGATCATGATGCCCACCGTTACGCCAAGGGCGCGGTAGAGCTTGCCTTTCTGTCCGTATTCCTCCTGAGCCTGCTGAAGCGAACGCTCCAGCCGCGTGATGACGACCGACAGCCTATCGGACTGCATCGGCGCATCGTACCTCCCTGCGATATGCCCTACTGAAGAAATCCAGTCCAGCTCATCCTGCCGCAGCTCAAAAAAGCGCAGCTGGGGCAAAAGCTGAGACATGGCTGCAGAAAAGCCGATGCCCATTTCCGCCATACGCGCATGAACCTGGCGGAAAAAGGCCGACGCCGCACCGGGGCACTCCCGCTCTACAAGTGGAAGAATATCAGGTAGCGGCGTGCGGCGGAAGACGATCTCCGCCTGAAAAAGCTGAATCGCCCCCAAAAAGCTTTTAAGCGCACTGACCCGGGCTTTAAGCCGGCTGTTCATGGAAAAACCGACCGCCGAGCATGACCCCGCGATGAGCAGAACCCCCAGCAGCTTGATCATATTCCCTCTCTCCTTCCGTAAATACCTGGTAACGGCGCCCTCCGCCCTCTGTATTGATGACGATGATATTTTGGAAAAGCCCCTGTCCCATCAGGGCTTTGTATACTGGACGCCAGTTAAGCTCATCCAGCACACAGGCGTGCGCTGTACTGAGAAAACGGCAGCCGGTATAGGCCGCTGCAATCAGCGTCTGCACGTCCCGTTCTTCAGTGATTTCATCCAGGGCGATAATCTGCGGCGACATCGTGCGCAGAAGCATGGGGATGACGTCGCACTTGCACCCGCCGGACATGACGTCGCACTGTCCAACGTCAAACTGCGGCTCGCCGTCGCGGCAGGCGGCGATTTCCATTCGTTCGTCCGCCAGGGCGACGCGGTAACGGTGTGAAACGCTGCGCACCATATCGCGCAGCAGCGTAGTCTTTCCCGCGCCGGGCGGTGCAACGATGAGGGTATCTGCAAAATCATGCGCATACAGCCCTGCGCAAAGCCTGTCCGCCAGACCGATGAATTGCCGCGCAATACGGATATTGCAGGAGGAAAAGGAACGCAACGTGAAAATTTGGCCTTTTTCCTCGACCGTTTCCCCGCACAAGCCGATGCGATGCCCTGATGGGATTGTGATAAACCCCTGCCTGATTTGGTGCGTGTATGTATGTACAGACGACTGTGTTGCCCGCTGGATAAGCTCATCCAGCTCGTCCCGCGTGACAGCCCCGGCAAGCTCTATCGACTTGCCTGCAATCACTACGCAAAAGGGCCGGCCGATACGCAGCCGCAGCTCTTCTACCCTTAGCCGCTGATCCTCCGGGATGCTGAAGGCCGCACGCCATAATCGCTCAGGCAGCAGACCGGCCGCCGTCATAAAGGGCTTGTTCTGTTCAATACCGCCCATTGCCCATTCCTCCTGTCCTGTTTTTTCTTCGTCCTGCTTGTCTTCTTTTTGTTTCAATATATGTAAAGAGGGAGGGGCTTTAAGAAAAAAAAAAACGGCAGGGAAAATCCCTGCCGTTC
>CAJMOV010000195.1 GCA_905215125.1 uncultured bacterium
GATTTCAGTCCCTTTACGGAAGTTAGGGAATTCGAATACGCCGAAGCGCTGATGTCCATAAGCCGGGAGCATTTGTGCCAGTTTTCTGTTTTGCGCTACCAGCAGGAGGACGGGCTGAATACCGTCCTGCCCTATGGCCTGCGCCGTATCCGGGCGCTGCGTACATTGACAACCGAAAGCGCCGCTGTTTTGATGCCATTCCGCGTACAGGAGATCCAGGACCCCGGCGGGCTGTCCTATGGGGTCAACGCCATTTCCAAAAACCTGCTGATCTGCGACCGCAAGCGCCTTATCTCTCCACACGCTTTTTATCTGGGCGTGTCGGGAAGCGGGAAATCGGTCGCCATGAAATCCACTGTAACCAATGTTGCGCTGGCAACAGGCGACGATATTATCATCATCGACGCAGAACGGGAGTACGGCGAACTGGCGCGAGCTTTGGGCGGCACGGTAATCCAGATTGCACCCAACAGCCCTCACCACATTAACCCTCTGGAAGTATCCGAGGGCTATGGGGACGGTGAAAACCCCATCGCCATGAAATCCGAAATCATCACCACCATCATTGAACAGCAGATGGGCGCGGGCGCGCTGAACGGCAGCCACAAATCTATTATTGACCGCTGTACGGCCAACGTCTACCACGCCTATTTTCATAGCCGGGGCCGGGCGCCTATGCCGCTTTTGAGCGACTGGCGCAACGAAGTCATGCGGCAGGCTGATCCCGAAGCGCGGGAGATAGCACTGGCCGCCGAGCTTATCACCGAAGGTAGCCTGAATGTATTCGCGCATCCCGGAAATGTGGATATGAACAGCCGCATTGTAGTGCTCGACCTGTATGAAATGGGCGAGCAGCTTAGGCCGACCGCCCTCGTTGTCACCTTGGAGACCATTCAAAACCGCGTTATGCAAAACCGCAAACGCGGAAAATATACCTAGGTTTTCATTGACGAAGCCTACCTGTTCTTTAAGTTTTACTACTCCGGCGAGTTCCTTTACAGGGCATGGAAGCGTTTCAGAAAATATGCCGCGCCCATGACCGCGGCCACGCAGAATGTAGAGGAATGTTTGAAGTCCGAAACCGCACGCCTGATGCTTGCTAATTCAGAGTTTTTGATGCTGTTCAATCAGGCGGCCACCGACCGGGCCGAGCTTGCAAAGCTGCTGCATATCTCTGACACGCAAATGAGCTATATCACCAACGCGGAACCGGGTCACGGGCTGCTGCGCATCGGCGGCGCGCTGGTGCCTTTTTCCAACATCATCCCCAGGGATACCGAGCTGTACCGGCTCATGTCTACTACTCCCGGAGAGGAAATGGCATGACGGAGAAAAATGCGTCTCACCGTGAGACGCATTTTGCCTGTAATAAGGCCGGCCCCAAAATCGGGGCCGGCCGGCTTATCTTGTAGGGCCGCTTTGTTCTTGCTGCGGCAGCTGAATGTGAAACATGCGGCAGAAATCCCGCTGCGCCTGAAGCTCGCACTCGCAGATCAGCCGGATAAAGGCTTCATCGCTGGGCGCGTCGGGGTGCTGGGCGCGCTGGAGCGCCATGATGTAATCATGCCGCAGAACGGGCGGGATGGAAACGATGCAGTATCCCTTGTTTACCAAAATCAGGTTCATGAGCAGCCGGGCGGTACGGCCGTTGCCGTCCTGAAAGGGGTGGATGTCCACCAGGCGGCGATGCGCGCAGGCAGCAAGCAGTACAGGGTGCATATCGTCCTTCCTGGCGTTAAGCTCAGTAACCAGCGCCGCCATTTGCCTCGGCACCTCTCTTGCCGCAGGCGGCACATACTCCGTCCCGGAAATAAAGACCTGCCCGGTCCGATACCGTCCGGCGTGCTGCGGGTCAATGCCGCTGTAAAACAGGGCGTGGAGCCGGAGGATGACGTCCTCGGCAAAGCACAGCTCTCCGCCGCGGGCGGTGCGCAGCATATAGTCATACGCTTTTGCATGGCCCGTGGCCTCGTAGCAGTCGCGGATGGGCTTTCCGCCAATCGTGATGCCGTCCTCAATCAGCACTTTTGTCTCTGAAAGCGTCAGAGAATTGCCCTCTAAGGCGTTTGACGTGTAGGTTGTTCCTATGCGGAAGTAGTCGTCAAGCTCTCTGACCTCATCTTCCGACAGGGGACGCTTTTCCCGAATGAGCTTTGCGTAACTGTCAATTTTATCAAGTAAACTTTGCAATATCCCTTCACCTGCTTTCTTTATTATTATACCATTTTTTGCCCCATTCCGCAACGAAACAGGGCGGGGATACGCGGAAATCTTATCTTTAAGGCGGTGAGCTATGCCAGATATCAAAGAGAAAAAGCCGGAAGAAAAAATAAAGGCAAAAGGACGCGGACGAAAAACGGTTGCCGGTTCCATCCGCCGGCGCATAAGCGCGCAGATGCGCAAAACACATACTAATTCTAAGTCACAGCAGCAGGATTACACAGGCAGTACAGCCAATGTTCAGGCAGCCGAACAGGCGGAAGGTCATGCTTATTCAGCCGTGCGGCAAAGCGGTCGAACTTCCGTCAGAGCAGCAAAGGCGGCAGGCAGGCATTGGAAAGAAAAGCGGCACGCGAACAGCCGGGAGCTGCAAGCGGTGTCACATACAGCTACAGCAGATATACCTGTAGCCACTCGGCAAACGCCGTCCACCGATGCAAAAGGAGTGGCCGGGCGCGCAGATCAAGCTCTCCCTGCACAAGCCAGAGAGACAGACGCGAAAGCTCTGCAAAATCCATCACCAATCCCATCTATCAGGGACCGGCCTGCCAATACGCACCAGCTCAGGGAAAAGCCGCACTTTGTCTCGCTCAGGACGCGATTTGTTACAGAGCAATCCAGACGCCGTACAACGGCCCCCGCAAAGACGGCTTTCACGAAATCAGTCCATGCTGACCGGCAGATGCAGCGCACAGCACGCAAAAAAGCTGTGCGGCGTGCCAGCAAGAAAACCAAAGCGGCTGCCGGACTTTCCAGAAAGGCCGCGGCCGGGGTATCTAAGGCCGTGACGCAGATGATAAATGCACTGGCGTCTCTGGCAGGCGGCGGCACGCTGCTTGCGGTAATTTGCTTTGTCATTGTGCTGGCCGCGCTGCTCGCATCGCCGCTGGGGATTTTGTTTTCAAACGAACCGTCAAATGGCGCCCTGCCTTTAAGCAGCGCCATTGCACAAATTTGCATAGACGTGACCGACCGCCTGGCCGAGCTGCAAGCGGGCGCCTTTGACAATGTGACATTACAGGGCGGCATCCCCGACTGGCGGGAGGTCATCGCAGTATTCGCCAGTAAAACGGCCGCCGCTGATGACGGCGTTGATGTCGCGGCCTTGCCCCCCGACAGGGCAGAACGCTTGAAAACCGTATTTTGGGACATGTGCGAGATAACATCGCAAGTACGCACCATCCGGCATCCCGGAGACGGGGATGATGACCCCGGCTGGACAGAGCGTATTTTGAATATCTTTGTTACGTCCAAAACAGCCCAGGACATGAAAGAGGTATACAGCTTTACGCAGCAGCAAACCCAGGCCCTTGACGAGCTGCTGGCTGAAGAGGATGCTTTAGACGAATTGCTGTACGGCATGAGCGTCTCCGACCAGGCCGCCGCCGCACTCATTCAGACTTTGCCGGACGATCTTGACAGTCAACGTAGAATAGTGATAGAAACAGCCTGTACGTTGGTCGGCAAGGTAAATTACTTTTGGGGCGGAAAGTACCCGGCCTTTGGCTGGAACCGTCAATGGACACAGCTTAAAAAAGTACAGGCCGCCGGCAGCTGGACAACCGGGACATACAGGCCATATGGCCTTGACTGCTCAGGCTTTGTGGACTGGGTATTTTACAACGCCAGCGGCAGCGAATATATCCCCGGTCACGGCGGCGGCGCAGCGGCCCAGCACAGGTATTGCACTGAAATAAGCTGGGATGACGCCCAGCCCGGCGATCTGGTGTTTTATCCGGGCGATACGCATGTCGGCATTGTTGGCGGAAGGGATGAAAACGGCAAGCTGCTTATTATTCATTGTGCCAGCGGCGCAAACAATGTGGTGATAACTGATGCCGATGGGTTTACCGCTGTCGGCAGGCCGGGATATTTTGACTGATAGATAAGTAAAGCCCTGTAACGCCATATGTTACAGGGCTTT
>CAJMOV010000196.1 GCA_905215125.1 uncultured bacterium
CAGGGACTGCTGTCCTTTACTGTTCAGGGCATGGTCTCCGCCGACATCTGCCAGCAGCTTGCCGCTCGCGATATTTGCCTGCGCGACGGATTGCATTGTTCACCGCTGGCCCATCGCAGCGCTGGGACCCTGCCTGATGGGGCCTGCCGTGTCAGCTTTTCCTGCTTCAACACCCTTGCCGAGGTCAACATGCTGGTTTCCGCTGTAAAAAAAGTGTTAACATCCCCTTAAATCCGTCAGAAATCTATTGAAAAATCCTGTCATCCTTGTTAGAATTGTTACAGAAATATTGTAGAGGATGCAGGTATGGATTTCTTTACTTCAATTTGGGAAAAAATGAAGTTCGTCACGGTGCTGGATGTCTTGGATATTCTCATCGTGGCTGCTTTCATATACTGGATCATCAAGTTTGTGAGAAACACCAGCGCCGCCCGTATATTAAAGGGCGTCTTGGTGCTTCTCGTTTTGATGCAGATTTCCTCTGATTCCATGCTGGGCCTGCACGTTGTCAATTTCCTGCTTTCCAATGTTCTGCAATTCAGCTTCCTTGCGCTGGTCGTTGTTTTCCAGCCCGAGCTGCGCAAGGTGCTTGAAAGCTTTGGCCGAAACCATCTCCGTCTTTTCCGGGACAGGAAAGTCGACAAGCAAGGTATGCAGATGGCTATCTTGCAGACGGTAGAAGCCGCCAGCTCGCTGTCCTGGAGCAAGACGGGCGCCCTTATTGTCTTTGAACGCGCGGATAATATTTCCGCCATCTCCAAAACAGGGACTACCCTCGACGCCGAGGTTTCGGCTGAGCTGCTGAAAAATATCTTTTTTAATAAAGCGCCCCTGCATGACGGGGCCGTTGTCATATCCGACGCACGTATTCAGGCGGCGGGGTGCCTGCTGCCCTTGTCAACCAATCTGAACATCAGTAAAGAACTGGGCACCCGCCACCGCGCAGCCGTCGGGATGAGTGAGAATTACGATTCCGCCTGTGTCATCGTCTCAGAGGAAACGGGATCTATTTCTTTTGCCATGGGGGGCATTTTAAAACGCCATCTGGCGCCGGAAACGCTGGAGCGACTGCTCGTACAAGAGCTTATTCCCCAGGATGAAGCAAACGAATCCTCTCAAGGTTTCTGGGAGCGGCTGAGAGGTAAACTGAAATGAGAAAATGGCTGAAGGATAATGACATTTTAATTAAGCTGCTCTCGCTGCTTGTCGCCACGATGCTGTGGTTTTATGTCATGGACGAGCAAAACCCCGATCAAAGCCTGACTTACCGTGGGCTGGAAGTGCAATTTAAGGGGCTGAGCGAGCTGACTGAGGCGGGTCTTGTTATCACAGAAGGTAATCACTCAACCGTCGATGTCAAAATTTTCGGTAAACGCAATCAGATGGTTATGGTCAACCGCAACACCATTTCTGTCTATGTCGACGTGTCTTCCATAACGGTGCCGGGTGAATATCCGCTGTCCTACAGCGTTGTGCCAGAAAACCAGTATGTCTCCTATTCGCGTATTACGCCTAATGTCACCATCACAGTTGATCGTATGACGACAAAGTCAGTGCCTGTGCAGGTCGAGCTGACCGGCACGCCGGCCGAGGGCTTTTTAGAGGGGGGCTATTCACTTTCGACTGACGCAGTCGTCGTCGAAGGGCCGGAACGGACGCTGGCAGCCATTGACCATGCAGTCGTGCGTTATGACATGAGCGGTATTTCGGAATCTATCAGCACAACGCTGGACTATGAGCTGGTCAACGAAGCCGGTGAAGCTGTGGCCATGGATTTTATCACCCTGCGGCAGCCGACGGTTGATTTCCGTTTACAGGTGCATCAGAGTGGGGAGATTCCTCTCACTGTTGAAATTGTGCCCAGTGAATTTATCACTGCGGATATGATTGAATTAGACATCCGGCCCAGCGCCATTCGTATATCAGGCGATCCCTCGGTAGTCGGCACCATCAACCAAATCAGTCTGGGCAGCATTGGTGTCAAGCAGCTTTTGGAGGATGGCGTAACTGAAGTCACGTTGCCTATCATTCTGCCCAATGGCGTTACAAGCGACAGCGAGGAAAGCTATGCGCGCGTCACGGTCACGTTTAAAGGTCTGCGCCAGATGATGGTTAGCGTCAATGCCGATAGGTTTGCAAGCGTCGAGCCGTACAGCATCAAAGAAGACGGGCTTAACCTGAGCTTCTGGGGAACGGAAGAGGTTTTGTCCGGGCTGGCGGAAGAGGACATCACGGTCACGCCGGTTTATAATCCTGCTGATCTGGTAACAGGTGAAAATGTCGTGCCTGTCAGCATTTCGGCCGGAGGAAAGGAAGTCAGCCTGGTTGGAAAATACACCCTGACCATCATTGTGCCGGAGGAATTGCCGCCAACCGACCCCGACGATCCGAATAACCCTGAAGAAACTGGGGATCTGACAGGAAGCGAATCATGAGTATTATCGTTTCTGGAATCAAAAAAGCATATCATTCTACTGACAGCGATGCCATCGGCACCGCTGTCAGTCTTTGCGGGCTGACGCGCGAAGATACTGTCTCGGCCGGTATCCACAAGCTGTCGTTTGACCTGCGCGGCGGCGAATTGCACAAGGTCTATTCAGTTGAATTGACCCTGGACACCGATGAAGACGCTTTTTGCCAGAGTCTGAACCGTCAGAACATTCGCTTCCGGCGTCCGGCGGAAATGCCGGCTGTTGCAGGTACGCGGGTGTTTGAGCATCCGCCGGTTATCTGCGGCTTCGGTCCGGCAGGGATGTTCTGCGCCTTACTCTTGGCGGAAAAAGGGTATCGTCCCGTTGTTTTGGAGCGGGGGGATTGTATGGACAAGCGCGATCACGCGGTTGAAACCTTTTTTTCCGGCGGGACTCTTGATGTAAATAGCAATATTCAGTTTGGAGAAGGCGGCGCAGGAGCCTATTCCGATGGAAAGCTGACCACCCGCATCGGCGACCCTCTGGCCGAACTGGTGCTCAAGCTGCTGCGTCAGCACGGCGCGCCTGCGGAAATCATGACATCGGCTCATCCCCATATCGGTACGGATGTTCTAAAGGGGATCGTCGTATCCATACGCAAGCGTATTGAAGCGCTGGGCGGACAAGTATTGTTCCGTACATCTGTGATGGGATTCAGACAAAAAAACGGGAGAGTCACGGCTGTTAGAACAGCAAGCGGGGTGTTGCCCTGCGAGTTGGCCGTACTTGCCATTGGGCACAGCGCGCGCGACACCTTTGCCGCTTTGCTTGACGAGGGGATCGCCATGCAGCCCAAACCTTTTTCTGTAGGCGTGCGCATCGAACACCAGCAGAAAACCATTGATCAGGGACTGTACGGCAGGTACGCTGGACTGCCCGGACTGCCCCGCGGGGAGTATTTCCTTTCCCGCCGTGTTGGTGAGCGGGGGTGTTATTCCTTCTGCATGTGTCCTGGGGGAACGGTTGTTGCTGCCGCCAGTGAAGAGGGGATGGTTGTTACAAACGGCATGAGCGTTCATGCCCGCAATGGGGAGAACGCCAACGCCGCCCTTTGCGTCTCTGTGACGCCGGATGATTTTGCCGTTTCTGGCCCGCTGGGCGGCGTCGCCTTTCAACGCCAGCTGGAGCAGGCCGCTTTCGCGGCGGGAGGCGGAAATTATCATGCACCGGTGCAATGCGTCGGCGATTTCCTGCGCGGACAAAGAGGAAAGCGTCTCGGCAGCGTGAAACCTACCTATCCGTGCGGCTGGCAGATGGCTGACTTAAATAAGATTCTTCCGCCTGCGGTAGCCGGGCTGCTGCGCGAATCCATCGTTGCGTTTGGGAAAAAGATTCCCCGGTTTGACAGTGCCGATGCCGTCCTGACAGGGCTTGAGACCCGGACGTCGTCGCCTGTGCGTTTGACGCGCGGGGAAAGCCTGTTTAGCACTTCTCTTTTCGGCCTAATCCCCTGTGGGGAAGGGGCTGGATATGCCGGCGGTATTGTCAGCGCGGCAGTCGACGGCCTGCGTGCGGCGCGTCGTATTATGCAGGAATACCTTCCACTGGAGTGATTACATGAAATCGCAAGCAGTCGTGACCGAGGTCTATGCAAATGGTATGGCGCAAATAGAGGT
>CAJMOV010000197.1 GCA_905215125.1 uncultured bacterium
ACCATCACCCGCCGTTTCTGTGAAAACGGCCAGCTGCGCGTCGTTACCTTGGACGCCGATGTGGAAAAAAAGATCATCTCCTCCCTCACCAAAAACGATCAGGGCATTTACCTGGCCATCGGCCCCGATCTCATGCAGCAGATCATTTCCCAGCTGGGCGAACACCTGAAAAAATTCAGCGAGCTGTCGCAGACCCCTATTGTGCTGACCAGCCAGGTTATCCGCGTTTATCTAAGCCGTATGCTTTCACAGTTTTATCCCAATGTTTATGTCCTGTCCTTCAGTGAAATCACGAGCAACGTGCAGATACAGGCCCTCGGCAACATCACCCTGCAGCAGCCTGCATCCGCTCCGCAAAGGGCGGTGGGATCATGATTGCATCTGCCGGCAAGCAGGCCCCGAAGCCCGATTTTGACGTTGACGGCATGAGCACCGAGCAGCTTCTGCGCGCATATAAGGAAACGGGCCGCGAGGACTTAAAATGGCCGCTCGTGCTGCGTTACGAAGGGCTTATCAAAAGCATCGCGCTGCAAATCCGCGGGGTTTACAGCAGCTTTGCGCAGGTGGACGACATCATCAGCGAAGGGGTTATCGCCCTGGCGGCTGCCATTGACCGCTTTGATCCTGACAAAGGCATCAAGCTTGAAACCTACGTCGCCAAGCGCCTCCGCGGGATGATCATTGACCTTGCGCGCCGCCAGGACTGGACGCCGCGCAGCGTTCGCAAGCGCTCGCGTGAAATCGACGAAGCGACAAGCGAGCTTTTCAACCAGCTCGGCCGCTTCCCCAGCGACGCTGAGGTCGCGGAAAAGCTGGGCATTACCGTCGCCCGTTATCAGGAGGATTTGGTCAATACCGCCCTGTGCAACGTCATCTCCTTTGAATCGCTGTTTGAAGACCGCGACCAGGCGGTGACCAACGCCTCCCTTCCCTGCGCCGACCCGGCCAACCAGCCGGAGCAGGTGCTTCAGGAGCAGGAGCTTTTGACCGTGCTGACAAAGGCCATTGAAGCGCTGCGTGAAAACGAGCAGCTGGTGCTGTCACTGTATTATCAGAAAAACCTGAACATGAAAGAGATTGCCCAGGTCATGGGGGTCAGCGAACCCCGTGTGTCCCAGGTGCACGCCAAGGCGATCCAGAAGCTGCGCGTCACCCTGGGCAAATACATGAAAAGCGAGCTTTGAAGCCCCGCGAAAGGAGACCTTTGTATGTTTAAAGGCTTTTACAATCTCACATCCGGTATGCTGACGCAGGAGCGCCGGCTGGACGTGGTTGCCAACAACATGACCAACATCGGCACGGCCGGGTATAAGTCCGACCGTTTTACCGCCAGCACGTTTCAGGACGTTCTATATACTCGCATCGGCAACCAGGACCGCGACGTACACGCCCCGCTCGGCAACCAGAGCTATATTTTGGCGCCCAGCCAAAGCTATACCGATTTTGGCCAGGGCACCCTGGAGGAAACTGGCCTGACCCTTGATTTCGCTATCGAGGGCGAGGGCTTTTTCGCCATTCAGACCGAAGACGGCACCGCCTATACCCGATCCGGCAGCTTTTCCCTAGACGAACAGGGATATCTCTGCCTGCCGGGCCAGGGCCGCGTGCTGGATGCCGACGGCCAGCCCATCCTGATGGGCACCGATAAAATCTCGGCTGACGCTTACGGCAGCCTTTATACTGAGCAGGGGGGCTTCATCGCCCGTCTCGGCGTTTTCACCTTTGCCGATACCGCAGCACTTGAGCGCAACGACCAGGGGCTGTTTGTCTCCGCCGCCGCACCCGAAGCCGAAGGCGGGCCGGTGCATTGGCGCATGCTCGAGCGCTCCAACGTCGATCTGCTTTTGCAGATGACAGAGATGATGGCCAGCCAGCGTCTGCTGCAAAGCGGCGCGCAGGTGACAAAAATCTACGACCAGGTTATGAGCAAAATCACAAACGATATCGGCCAGCTTTAATAGGTAAAGGGGTGCAGCCAGTATGAACATGTCATTTTATACCGCGGCGGTCGGCGCCGCCCAGCAGCAGCAGCGGCTCAACGTACAGGCCAACAATATCGCCAATATCAACACGCACGGGTTCAAGGCCGAATATCCCTCCTTCGCCTCTCTGATGTATGACGGCATCACCGGCATCGACAATGTCCGTCTGCCGCGCGGCACGGGGGCGCTGATGGTCATGGCCGGCACCGATTTCAGCGACGGCGGGCTTGCCACCACCGGCCTGGCGCAGGATTACGCCATCATCGGCGACGGTTTTTTCGGCCTGCTTGACCCTGCCAGTGGGCAAATTTCCTACACCCGCGACGGCTCCTTTACCCTGACCGAGCTGCTGGAAGCTGACGCAGACGGCGTTCAGCAAAGTGTCTGGTACCTGTCCGACGGTCTCGGCAAGCTGGTGCTGGATCAGAACGCGCAGCCCATTGCGGTAGAGGATGCCATGGCCGCACAGCCGGTCGGCGTCTTTGACTTCGTCAATGTCGACGGTATGCAGCACATTGGATCCAACCAGTTTGTGCCCGTCGCCAAAAACGGCGACGTCCAGCGCGGCGCCGGCACGGTGCGCCAGGGCGTGCTCGAACTTTCCAACGCCGACCTTGCACAGGAAATGAGCAAGGTCATTGAAGCGCAGCGTTCTTTCACCTATGCGCTCAAAATGATACAGACCTCGGATGAAATTGAAAACACCATCAACAGCCTGCGCGGATAGCGCACGGCCAGGGGGAATAGCAGATGGAAATAAAAAACTACACCGATCTCAATTCGCTCGAGCTGGACACGCTGCGTGAAATCGGCAGCATCGGCACAGGCAATGCCGCCACCGCCCTTTCCCAGCTGTTGGGCAGGACTATCCGCATCGCAATGCCGGAGGTCCGCATTATGGAATACAACGAAGCCATCGACTGGATCGGCGGGCCGGAGGCTATCACAGCCGGCGTGCTGGTCAAGCTGGGCGGGCAGCTAAGCGGCATCATGCTTTCGGTGCAGCAGCTGGATTTTGTCAACCTGGTACTGGACAGCATGCTTGGCAAGCGTATCAGCGACTATGTTGAGCTGGACGAGATCGCCAATTCGGCGCTGACCGAAGTGGGCAATATCATGATTTCCACCTTTATCAACGCCCTTTCCGGCTTGGCGGATATTTCCGTCGAGCTGACGGTCCCCGCTTTGACGGTCGACATGCAGGGTGCGATTCTGGCCGTCCCCATGGCGGAATACGGCGGGCAATCCGACTATATCATGACGTTGGGCGGCGATTTTATTTATGAAGAGCACAAGGTTCCCTGCCGCCTGCTTCTCTCCCCTGATTTGCGTTCCCTCAATTTCCTTTTACGGAAGCTGGGCGTGACAAATGGATAAATTGGTCATCGGCATTGCCGATATGAAAATGGCCCAGCGGGAAGGGATGTTGATTACATACGCGCTCGGCTCCTGTGTCGGCATTTGCCTGTACGATTCGGTCATCCGGCTGGGGGCACTTGTTCACATTATGTTGCCCATCAATATGGAAACAGGGCGCAAGTCGCCCATGAAATACGCAGACACCGGCATCCGAGAAACGCTGCTGCGCATGGAAAACAAAGGCGCGGTCCGGGCGCGCATTACCGCCAAAATCGCCGGCGGCGCCAAGATGTTCGAGGTCTCTGGCGGCAGCAGCCTTGGCAACATCGGCCAGCGCAATATCGAAAGCGTGCATATGACACTGAAGCGCGAAGGCATCCGCCTGCTTCAGGAGGATGTCGGCGGCACTGTCGCGCGTACCCTTCTCTTCGATGTAACCACCGGCCAGGGCTGTATCCGGTCCTATGGCCGTCCTGAAATCATTTTCTAATCCTCTCCCTAGCGGCAAATGACAAGGAGTGTGCGATGATGGAAGAACAAAAAAGCGGTATCCTGCTGGAGTCCGGCACGAATGAAATTGAGATTATGCAGTTTACCATCAATGACAACCTGTATGGAATCAACGTGGCGAAGGTCCGTGAAATCCTTTTGTCTGCGCCGGTTAAGCCCATGCCCCATTCCCATCCGGCCGTCGAGGGCATCTTCAAGCCCCGTGACGAGGTGCTGACCGTCGTCGCCC
>CAJMOV010000198.1 GCA_905215125.1 uncultured bacterium
CGCCCTGCGCACCAGCCAGAAGGTCCTTTCTGATGCAGTTGACGACATTGCGACTACCACCAGCGAAATGGCCAAGGGCAATTTCTGCGTCGAGCTGACCGCCACCTTCCCCGGCGACCTCAAGCCCATTCAGGACAGTGTCAACCAGTTTATTAACCGCATGAACGATACCCTGTCTCATATTTCACAGTCGGCCGATCAGGTGGCCGCCGGCGCCGATCAGGTGTCCAACAGCGCCCAATCGCTGGCCCAGGGTGCGACGGAGCAGGCCAGCGCCGTGCAGGAGCTGTCCGCCACCATCAACGATATTGCCAACAACGCCAAGACCAACGCCGAAGCCGCCAAGCTGTCCCGCGAGCAGTCCAATGAAGCCGGCCAGCAGGTCTCTATCTGTGATGAATACATGAAACAGCTTGTCGAGGCCATGGACAAGATTTCCAGCACCTCGCAGGAGATCGGTAAAATTATTTCCACTATTGAAAATATTGCTTTCCAGACCAATATTCTCGCCCTGAACGCCGCTGTTGAAGCTGCGCGCGCCGGCACTGCCGGCAAGGGCTTCGCCGTTGTGGCCGATGAAGTCCGCAACCTGGCGTCCAAGTCCGATCAGGCTGCAAAGGCGACCAAAGAGCTGATTGAAAACTCCATCTCCGCTGTACAGAACGGCAGTGAAATCGTTTCCAATGTCTCTGAAGCACTGCAAAATACCGTCACTGTGGCCAGCGCCGCCGTCAGCGGTCTGGGTCAGGTCGTCGACGCCATTGAATCGGAGACAGAGTCCATCGTCCAGGTGACGGAGGGCATCGACCAGATTTCCTCTGTTGTCCAGACCAACTCGGCCACCAGCCAAGAATCGGCTGCCGCCAGCGAAGAACTGTCATCCCAGGCCGCTATCATGCACCAGCTTATTGCCGGCTTCAGTCTGAAAAACAACGGTATGGACAACTACTCTCTCCCGGCTTCTTCCTATGCTTCGACCGATTATGCCGCCATGCCAAAGGCCGACGATTTCGCCGCCCCCGCCTCTAACGCTTTCAGCAAATATTAATGTTTTAAAACGCTTGCCGTCCCTGGCTGTGATCAGGGGCGGCATGTATCTACCAGTAAAAGGAGATATTTTTTATGTTCACATTTGACAAATCCATCGAAACCGGTAACGTCACCATCGACACCGAACACAAGCAACTCATCGGCGCCATCAACTCGCTGCTCGGCGCCTGCATCCAGGGCCGTTCCCGCGAAGAAGCGCAGAAGGCCATGCAATTCCTGGTTTCCTATACCACCCAGCACTTCTCCCATGAGGAAAGCCTGCAAAAGCAGTACGGTTACCCCGGCTTTGCCGAGCACCATCAAATGCACGAGGGCTATAAAAAGGTCGTGCATGATCTGTCGGTTGAGTTTAACCGCGTGGGCCCGACCCCTGCCATGATTAACAAAATCAACACCAGCATTGGGGACTGGCTGATCCGCCATATCCGCCGCGAAGATGCCAAGGTCGCTGCCCACATCCGCGAAAAGACCGGAAAATAAAGCCTGATTTCAGGAGGATCCGCTATGGGTGAGGAAAAAAAGAAGGGGCTTTTTGAGATTTTTCACAGCAAGTCGCAGCCGGGCGAAGGATATAGCGGTCTGTTCCGACGGCTTCGCCGTTCTGAAGCCGAGCCGGGCGAAGCGGCAGAGCGTACCGCGCCCGCGCCTTCTGAAATACAGCCGGACGCTGCGCCAGCCCCTGAGCCCGAGGAGCCCTCCCGCGCCTGTGTTCATCTGCCGCCCAGCAGCGCGACCTGGCAGCTGTGGCAGCTATGGCGTGAAAGCGGACACGGCGGCATAGCCGATCCTGCGCTCTACCTGGACGACATGCCGCCCGGCCACTTTATGCCGCTGAACGAAGGCGAGCTTCATCTGGAAATTCATCGCCTTGGCGCGTTTCTGGAGAAAAAGGCGTCTGAACGGATGCAGCAGCTGCACGTCCAGACGCAAAGCGAGCCCCATCTGCCCGCTGAATGTCTGATTCATATTTCGCAAAACGGCATGTTAGCCTGGGCCTTCGCCTTCCCTCCTGTCGGCGACACGCCGGATCTGTCCATGGGCAGTCTGGCCGCCGCCATGCAGGACGCCAAAATTACCTCGGGCGCCGACCCGCTCGCCATCAACGCCTTTATTCATGAAAGGAAATACTTCCGCTTATCCCCTATCGCCTGGGGCACGCCGCCCGTCGAGGGTGAGGACGGCCGCGTTGTCGAATATTATCCCCGCGAACGTGTCCATAAAATTGTCATGGACGAAAAAGGCAATGTCGATTACCGCGCGCAAAGCTATGTACAAAACATTCGCAAGGGGGATGTCATTTGCGACATTATCCCTCCGCTCCCCGGCATCGACGGAATACAAATCACTGGCAAGGCCGTCAAAGCCAGGCCGGTCAAGCCGGCCCGTATCCCCAGCGGCACCAATACCTCACTGTCTGCGGACGGAACCCATCTGATAGCCTCCATGGACGGGCACATCGAGTTTAACGGCACCAATTTTCAGGTGCGGCCCATCCTGTACATCAACGGCGATGTCGATTATTCCTCTGGAAATATTGATTTCCGCGGCGACGTTCACATTACGGGCGAGGTACGGCAGGGCTTCAGCGTCCGCGCTACGGGCACTGTCACCATCGACGGATTGGTCGAAGCCGCCACAGTGGAAGCCGACGGCGATATCGTCATCACCAAAGGGGTGCTGGGCGACAACCGTGCCTTGATCCGCAGCCGCGGCTCTGTCCGCGCCAAATATTTGGAAAGCTGCGTTGTCTACACCGGCGACTGCACCTTTGCTGACTGTATTGTCAACTGTCAGATTTACAGCGACAACAACATCCGTGTTCTGACTGGACGCGGCACTATCATCGGCGGCTGCCTGACCGCAGCCCGCCAGGTGGAAGCGTCCGTCATTGGGTCCAAAGCGGGCCGCAAAACGGAAATTATTCTGGGAATTCTCCCCTACATCCAGGAGGAACAGAAAAATAACGAAATTGATCTGCTGGTCATCAAAAAAGAGCTGGGCGAGGTCGAGACGCGCCTTCATTATTTAGAAGACAGCCAGGATCTGTTCGACGACGGCAAGGAGCTGGCCAAGCTCCGTCTGCGCAAGTCGGTGCTTGCCCTCAAGGCGGACAAGCTGACAAAGCGTCAGCAGGAGCTTTCCGAATCGACCACCGATCTCAATCTTTGCCGTCTCAGCTGCGGCACCGTATACCCGCTGACTCAGCTAACCATTGGCCCGGCTACCCGCACCATCGAAAACGTGTGGATCGACTGCTCCGCCATTTATGATACCGACCTGAAGGAACTGCGAATTTCTTAAATCGGGGTGAAGCTACTTTGAAAAGCCTTCGCTCACCACAGGAAAACCACCCGCAATGGCTTCTCGGTCTCCTTGACCAGCTTGTATGCGAGATCATGCTGCAAACATCCGGCGTCCGGCTTGTGCGGGTCGCGGCGCACGATCCCCCGCCGCGTCAGTGCGATACTGTTTATACCGTCATACAGGGATCCTATAGCGCGGCGATGGCAGTGCGGTATGAGCATCGCCTGTTTGCCCGTATTGCCGAACAGCTGCTGGGGCTCGACGCCCAGCCGGACGACGCGCTGGAGACATGCAAGGAATATCTCAACATCGTCTGCGGCCGCGTCATATCGGAAATTCACCGGCAGACCGGGCGGGCCGCGCGCTGCCGCACGCCGCTGTATTACCGCCAGCAGGGCGGCCTACTTTTGCCCAAGCCCATTACCACTTCTCTCTGCTATCAAAGCGACCGGGCCGAGGCGGTCGAAATTCTATGGATGACGTTTGACCAGCCCGCCCTACTTCCAAGCCAGAAGGGAGCCTGTGCACATTATGAACAGAATCATGATCGTCGATGATTCCCGTATTGTCTTCGCCGAGATGAAAAAGCTTCTCGCCGATTCCGACATTGAAATCGCCTACTACTGCCGCAGCGGCGAGGAAGCCATCTCAAGCTATGGCGACATCCGGCCCGATCTCGTCACTATGGACATCATCATGCCCGGCATGGACGGTCTGGACACCACC
>CAJMOV010000199.1 GCA_905215125.1 uncultured bacterium
ATTGCGAGTCAGGCTCACCTGAGCTCCAGCATCTTCTAAAGCGGACTGTAAAGCTAATGCCGTTAACAGATTGATTTCTTTCTCCGGGTGCTGGGGATCGGCGCCTATGGCGCCCGTCTGTTCACCGCCGTGACCGGCGTCAATCAGGATGGAAATTCCCTCTAGCGGCAAATTGCTTTCTACAATCTTGTGCTTTTTCAGGCGAAGGGTAAAACCATCTTGCTCAGGTATGATTTCATACCCGTCAATCATAAGCCCGTCGCGCAGCGTCAGCGTGTACTGTACCCCTTCGCCATCCTGCGAAGCCTGTACATCGGAAAATAAGGGGCTTTCGAACAGCAGCGGCAGGCGGATTGGGCGGATATTGACGATCAGACGGCCTTCTTCATCCATTTTACACAGGGCGGCCGGGGTGTTGCCGCATATAAAGTGGATGTTATGGCTTTGCTCTGTTTCCTCCTGGATGATATTGGAGATGGAAAAGGGCCCGAAGTCTGCGTCTGCTTCGGTTACAGCATCTTCCAGCCGCAGATACCCCATATCTGGGATACGATAGAAGCCATTGATAATGGCGTCAGCGGTCCCCGACATCCCGGCATGAAGAAAGCTTCCCGAGCCTTGTGAAGGATCGGCAATCAAGCACAGGTCGCTTGCGGTTTCGGTTACGGTAAAAGGGATGCTCTGCCCCTCTGGCAGCAGGGTCAACTCACCCGGGGAAAAGCGGACCCGCACAAAGCCGTCTTTTTCCGATACATACAAGACCCGTCGTTCAGTGCAGGCGACGCCCTGCGGCAGGGAGGCGACGTACCTTCCGTCCTCCTGCGGCGCCAGGGCTATGGCCTGACCGCCTACAATAGCGGTGACGCGGCTGCCTGCGGGCGCCACGCAGGACAGCTCAACATCCTCCGCCGCCATACAGGTTTCTCCGGAAGGAAACAGGGAAGACAGGCCGACAGCTTCCTTCATGCGGTAAATGATGAGCGTTTCTTTCTGTTCACCGTTTTGAAAGGTAAAGGTATTTTTTCCGTTTTCCAGCGGCAGAAGTATCCCCCAATACCCGGACGACGATTGCGCCGGCGTCCACTTGCCGTTGACGATCAGCGGACTGGCGGTATCAGAGGTGCCGGAGCAGTAAAAGGACGACAAGGGGGTGCGCACCGTCTTATCCGGCCGGGTGATGGACAGGGTGAACGTACCAGCTGGAGCGTCCTGGTAGTACAGCCGCGTCAACACGCGGATGAGGGCAGGGTTATCCCGTACCGAGCCCGCGCGGAAGAGCAGAAACCCTTTGGCGTTGGATGAGGCGGTCAGCTGCGCAAGCTGGCTTTCCAGCTCTGACGTACCCTCCCACGGGCTGCCCGGTTCGGCTTCCAGCAGACGATAAGCACCCAGGCCGATGTAAAGCTCCACATCGGTGCCGTCAACGGTGTCGCACCACCAATCCAGCAGCGTGGCGTATTCCCCTTCGGTACTGCCGGTCGGCCAGTACAGCTGCGGCGCTATGTAATCAACAAGGCCCTCCTTAACCCATCGGTAGCTGTCGGCAAAGTGATCGTAATAGGATTGACTGCCCTGGGTGTCGCTACCCAGGGGATTTTGTGAGCTGTTGGCCCAGATGCCGAAGGGGGAGATACCCAGACGCACTTCGGGGCGTATGCTTTTGATGCTTTGGTGCAGCTCGGCGACAAAGCGAGTGACGGCGTCGCGGCGGAAATCGCCGATATCGTCATATCCTCCGCTGTGGGCAGAAAATGTAGCGGTGTCGTTAAAGCCCTCGCCGGGATAAAAGTAATCGTCAAGATGAAGGCCGTCTACCTCATAATTTTCCACTATTTCCATCATACCGGCCAGGATGATATCGCGCGCAGCGGGCAAGCCGGGGTCAAAATACAGGTTGCCGTCGGTATGCAGGGTGACAAGCTCGGGGGTTTGGCGGGCCGGGTGGCTTTCGGCTAGCTTGGCAAGCGCCTCTTCCTTGGTCTGAGACGCGCTCTTGGTGACACGGTAGGGATTGCACCAGGCGTGTATTTCCAGCCCGCGCGCGTGGCACTGTTCAACAAAATAGGCCAGAGGATCAAAGCCGCCGTCGGGCGCGACGCCTTGCGTGCCGCTGACATATTCGCTCCACGGAAAAAGGGAGGAGGGGTAAAGGGAGTCTGCACAGGGGCGTACCTGCAAGACAATGGCGTTCAGACCGCAGGATTCGGCAAGCTCCATCAGCTCGTCGGCTTCCTTCCGCAGCTGTTCGGCCGACAGGCCTTTTTGCGACGGGTAATCCAGGTTGAAAACGCTGGACACCCACAGCGCGCGAAATTGCGGCTCGGCCGCATGGCAGCCGACGACGGAAAGCGCCAGCAGGGGCAGCAGAAGCAAGGCGATGCGTAACCCTTTCATTGCGATTCTCCTTTCAGGGACAGGTTCTGTTTTTCAGTATAGGGGAGACGAGGGGCAAAAGTCGTCGCTTTCAGCGGATACACTATGTGCGCAAAATACGCAAAAGGTGGAAAAAAGTCGGCCCTGTAGTTGACAAAGGGCCTGTTTCATTTCTATAATAAGAAACGGAACTGTAACCATCCGTAGTAAAGGAGAACCCCTTTGATGCAGAAAAAAATTGCAGCCGTGCATGATATCTCCGGCTTCGGCCGCTGTTCGCTGACAACGGCGATTGCCGTTCTTTCAGCCTGCGGCCACCAGTGCTGCCCGGTGCCTTCCGCCGTTTTATCGGCCCATACCGCTTATGAAGGGGTGACCTATCGGGATTTGACCGAGGATTTGCCCGCCTATGTCCACAGCTTTGAAAACCTCGGGCTGCGTTTTAACGCCATTTATTCCGGTTATCTCAGCTCGGGCCGGCAGATTGAGCAGGTCATCCGCCTTGCACAGCACTGCGCGGGCGACGGATGCGTCACTCTGGTCGATCCCGTCATGGGAGACAACGGCAAGCCCTACACCGTCGCGCAGGACGGCGGGTTTGTCCGGGATATGCGTACGCTATGCGCCCATGCCGACGTCATCACCCCAAATGTAACGGAGACGGCCATGCTGCTGGGCGAGGATCCTGTACATTTCGGCGATGGTCGTGCGGAGATGAGGGAAGCCATGCGCAGGCTTACTGAGCTGGGCCCGCAGGAAGTCATTATCACCGGCCTGCGTGAAAACGGCCGCATCGGCGCAGGGTATTACCATGCTGGCAGCGGGGCGACCGGCTTCTGTTTTTCCGGCGAGGTTCCGGCGTACTTCCCCGGGACGGGGGATTTGTTTGCATCCGTATTGCTGGGCATGCTGCTGCGCGACGGGGAAGGGCTGCAAAGCAGCGTCGCCCGCGCGGTGGATTTTGTGCACGACTGCGCCCAATACACCCTGGAGCAGGGGACGCCGCCCATAGACGGCGTACAGTTTGAATGTCTGCTGAGCAAATTATTACAATAAAGTGGAGGTTGTGCAGTTATGTATATTCTGGCCATTAACCTGGGTTCGACGTCGAGCAAGTACGCCGTTTATCAGGATACCGAAGCGGTTTTTGTAGAAACAATCCGTCACCCCAAGGAAGAGCTTGCGCCCTTTCCCGATATTATCAGCCAAAAGGAATATCGGCGCAAGGCGGTGCTTGACGGGCTGAAGGCCAAGGGCTTTGATATCAAGGCTCTTGGCGCTATAGTGGCGCGCGGCGGCCTGACCCGCCCCCTGAGCGGCGGAACCTATGTCATTGACAGCAGTATGCTGGACGCCCTGCGCGATCCCAAGGCAGCCAAACACGCATCTTCTCTGAGCGGTATCATCGCCTACGACATCGCGGCAGAGCTGGCCCTGCCCGCCTATACTGTCGATCCTGTCGTCACCGACGAGCTTGAGCCGCTGGCCCGCGTGTCCGGCTATGACGGCATTGAGCGCGTGTCCATTTTCCATGCCCTCAATCAGAAAGCTGTCGCCCGTGCCGCAGCCAAGCAGCTGGGCAGGAAATACGAGGAGCTCAATCTTATTGTCTCCCACATGGGGGGCGGCGTTAGCGTCGGCGCCCACCGCGGCGGTCGTGTTATTGACGTCAACAACTGCCTAGACGGCGATGGCCCCT
>CAJMOV010000200.1 GCA_905215125.1 uncultured bacterium
CTCGGCGTCGTGCGCATACTGATACCCTTCGCCATAGCGCAGCTCGCGCATGAGTTTGGTCGGCGCGTTGCGGATGACAAGGGGTACCGGTTCGTCCATGCGCTCAAGCGCGTCCTTTTTCGCCCTTTCGTAAGCCATATACAGGGAGTTGGATTTGGGCGAAAGCGACAGTGCCACAACGGCGTGGGTCAGGTGGACGGAGCATTCCGGCATGCCGATAAAATGACAGGCCTGATAGACGGAGACGCAGACGTCCAGCGCACGGCTGTCGGCCAGGCCGACGTCCTCGCTGGCGAAGCGGATAAGACGGCGGGCGATGTACAGGGGATCCTCCCCGGCCTCCAGCATACGGGCCAGCCAATAAACAGCGGCGTCCGGGTCGCTGTTTCGCATGGATTTATGCAGGGCGGATATGATATTGTAATGCTCTTCTCCGTTTTTGTCATACAGCAGGGACTTGCGGGAGATGCACTGTTCCAGCGTCTGCCGGGTGACGGTGGTTTTCTCCCCCTGCTTTTCCCCGTTTAAAACAGCCATTTCCAGCGTCGACAGCGCAGTGCGGGCGTCGCCGTTTGCAAACCGGGCAACGGCGGCCAGCAGCTCGTCTGCCATGGCAATATCCTTCCCGCCGAAGCCGCGCGGATCCTCAAGGGCACGGCGCAGAAGGGCCAGCATGTCCTCCTCATCCAGCGCGTGCAGAACAAAAACCTTGCAGCGCGAAAGCAGGGCGGCGTTGATTTCAAAGGAGGGATTCTCCGTCGTCGCGCCGATTAAGGTGATACTGCCCCGCTCTACATAGGGCAAAAAAGCGTCTTGCTGCGCTTTGTTAAAGCGGTGGATTTCGTCGACGAACAGGATGGTTTTTTCGCCGAAGCGTCGATTTTCCTCGGCGCGGGCCATGACGTCGCGGATTTCGCGGATGCCCGATGTGACCGCGCTGAAGTCGATAAAAGCGGCCTGCGTCCGGCCCGCGATGATACGGGCCAGCGTTGTTTTTCCAACCCCTGGCGGCCCCCAGAAGATCATGGAGGAAACCTGGTCGCGCTCGATGATCTGGCGCAGCACCTTGCCTTCTCCAAGCAAGTGCTTCTGGCCGAAAAACTCGTCCAGGCTGCGGGGGCGCAGCCTGCTGGCCAGCGGGCGCAGGGCGTCTGCCGCACCGGAAAAAAGGGTTTGCTGATTCACGCTTATCCCACCTTTCGTAAAGGCGCTTTCCCCGTTTTCTTCACTGTACTACAACGGGGTGCAAAATGCAAGGCGCAGCGCCGCTGACTGGCGCTGCGCGTGTTTACAGGCAGACAGCCGGAAGGCCGGGACAAGCCCGGCCTTCCGGTTTACTTGCTGATGATGTTTCCCAAATCGTCGGCGATATCGCCGATGGCGTTGACCGCGCGGCCCGCCTGCTTGCGCACCGTTTTGCGCGCACGGCTACTCGACATGCTGAAAGCCGCCACGCTCAAAGCGGCACCGGTCAGCAGACCGAAGGTCATGGGCGTGAGAAAACCTTTTCCCTTTGACATGATTTACCCTCCTTACATTCGAGGGTTAGTATGCGCCGAGCAGACCGGGATTATGCCTGCCACGCACGCCGACGGGGGATGCGAAAAAATTTTATTTTTTCGGCGTTTCGGCCGGGATCAGTCGGACAAGCTGCATGGAAACGGTCTTTTTGCCGCCGTCGATAGTCTGCCGGCCGACTTCTGCAAAGCCCATTTTCCTATGAAAGGCAAGAGACGGGCGGTTTTCCGGCCAGACATTGATTTCGGCGGCCAGCGTGCCGGCGTCGTCTCTGCGGGCCAGGGCAAAGGCTTCTTCATACAGCCGGGTGGCGACGGCCATGCCGCGGTATCCTTCCGCCACAGCGATACGGTCGATGTATAGAAACCGGTCCAGGCGACGGCTGAACCACAGATAATTGACGCTTTGATACTTTTGCCCCTCCCGCAGGGCGATGAGAAAGGCGGCCGGCCGGCCGTCAACAAGCGCCGCCTTTTTAAGCGCAGCCATGGCAAGCAGGTCTTCCAGCCTGTTTTCGTCGAGGAAGGACAGCATTTCGACGTTGTCGCGGTTGATGCTCAAAAGCTCGGCGTAGTGCCGCGGCACGATGTCCGCAATTTCTATATTGATCACCTTGCAATTTCTCCTTTTCCGCAGCGGCCGGTCTGCCGCGCCGGCTGCATCCGTTCGTTTTATTATACCTTATATACCACATGCAGGGCAAGAGCTCATCTCTTTCCGCCGCCACTGGGCAAAGAAATGGGCCGCGCATTGCGAAAACGCCTTTCCTGTGGTATACTGACTAAAATACCGCCTTTTGCGTCGGCGCAATCGAAATGAGGTGCATTTGATGAAGCTTCTGATCAAAAACGCCCGCCTGCTCAGTCTGTGCGACGGTCTGGATGAAGTGGGCGACCTGCGCGTTGAGGATGGCCGTATCGCCGCCGTCGGCAGGGACGCCGCCCGCGGCGCGGAGGGCTTCCCCGTCCTGGACGCCGCAGGGCTTTGCCTGGCGCCCGGTCTCGTCGACCTGTACGCACAGGTGACCGAGCCGTCGGCCCAAGGGCACGAAAGCGCCATCAGCCTGTCGCGCGCGGCGGCGGCCGGCGGCTATACGGCAGTGTGCGCCCACTTCGGCGCGCATACCGTCCAGGATATCGAGAATTTCATCGAGCGCGCGCAGTACGCCAGCTGCGACCTGCTGCCTGCGGCTCGTCTGACGCAGGGCCGTGAGCTGCTGCCATATGGCGAGCTCAAGCTGGCCGGAGCCCGCGCTTTTTACAATACGGAGGGCATCGACGATCCCCTTCAGATGCGCGACGCTTTGTTCCGCGCCAAAAAGCATGGCGCGCTGCTCATTTCACGCTGCCGCGAAAAGCGGCTGTGCGGCGAAGGCTACATCCGCGAGGGGGCTTTTTCCCGTATGATGGAGGTGCAGGGCATCCCCGCTTCGGCCGAAGCCGTCATGGCGGCGCGCGACATCCTGCTGTGCCGCGAATCGGGCGCGCCGGTGCACCTGGCCCATATCAGCACGGCGGCTGCCGTCCAGCTGGTAGCCGAGGCCAAGGAAAAGGGCCTTCCCGTCACCTGCTCGACCGAGCCGCATTATCTGATGCTGACGTCCAGCGAGCTGACCAGCTACAACACCCGCTTCAAGCTGGATCCCCCTCTGGGTAACCCAGAGGATGTCCGCGCGCTGCGCGAGGGGGTCAAGAGCGGCGTTATCGACTGCATCGCGTCGGGGCACATCCCGGCGACGCGGGCCGAAAAAAACCATTCCCTGCCGCTGGCGGCCAGCGGCGCGTCGTCGTTGGAAACGGCGCTGGCCGTCTGCCTGACGGCCCTGTACCATTCGGGGGAAATGGGGCTGGCCGCCGTGCTCGACCGGCTTTCCGCCGCGCCGGCGGGGCTGCTAGGGCTGCGCGCCGGTCGACTATGCGTCGGGTATGACGCCGACCTCGTTCTCTTTGACCCGCAGGCCGAATGGATCTGCTTAGGCGCAGACTTCCATTCCCGCGGCCAGGTGACGCCATTCGAGGGAAAGACGCTGCGCGGCAGGGTCATTCACACCATCAAGTCGGGCCGGCTGATGGTGGAAAACGGCCAAATTCAGTAAGAAATTTTTCACAATTTGTTTTTTGCTATTTTACGCGGAACGTGATATACTAAGATATCATAACGACTGAAGGAGATGGTCCCATGAAAAAGCTGATCGCATGGTGCGCGGCATTGTCGGCAATATCGGCCCTCATCGTCTTCGTTTTTTACTTTTTCAAAGTAAATCCGCAGTATTGCCCCTGCCGCAAGATCGGCAAGGACGATTTGGATGAGGATTTTCTCGACTGAGTACACATAAACCGCTGTGCGCCCCGCGGGGCCCCGGCTCCGCGGGCGGACAAGCGCGCTCCAAAAAGTTTTTTAAAAAATTATATTTTCCCTCTTTACAAACCGCGGTAAAATGTGTATAATGAATGAGCGTCATGTAGGGGTATAGCTCAGCAGGTAGAGCAGCGGTCTCCAAAACCGCGTGCCGAGGG
>CAJMOV010000201.1 GCA_905215125.1 uncultured bacterium
GGGGTACGGCGCGCCGCCTTGGCCCCCGTACTGCCGACGGCCAAGGGGGGCAGCCTGCTCGTCGACTGCGGTGCAAACGTCGAATGTACCGCAGAATACCTGACGCAGTTTGCCTTTATGGGTTATTATTACGCTAAAAAACAGATGGGTATTGAAAACCCGACAGTCGGACTTATTAACAACGGAGCAGAGGAAACAAAGGGCACCGACGCGCTGCGCGAGACCTATCAAATACTGAAGAAAGCGTCTGATGAGGGCAGGATTAACTTTATTGGCAATGTCGAAGGCAGGGATATTCCCACCGGTGCGGCCGACGTGCTGGTCTGTGACGGGTTCACCGGCAATATCGTACTCAAGACCATTGAAGGGGTGGGCCTGTTCTTTGTCAGTAAGGTCAAGGACATTTTCAAGAAAAACGCCCTGACCAAGCTGTCGGCCATCGCCGTCAAGCCGGGTCTGCAGGAGTTTAAGAAGCTGCTTGATTATAACGAGGTGGGCGGCGCGCCGCTGCTGGGCATCAGCAAGCCCATCATCAAGGCGCATGGCTCGTCGCACGCCGTCGCCATCATGAACGCGGTGCGCCAGGCCGTCGTGTATGCCGAAGGGGGCGTGATTGCGGACATAGCGGAAAGCGTCGGACGACTGGCGGCGGAGGAAGAAGTTAAAGCGGCTGATAAAAAGCAGTAGACAAAGCAGGAAACCAATGGTATAATCCTTGATCGATAACAGGTACGGAGGTGACAAATATGATTTTTGATAAACTGTGCGAGCTGGTGGCCAATCAATTTGGCGTCGACCCCGAAGAGGTCAAAATGGAAACCTCTTTTGTCGATGACTATAACGCCGATTCCATTGACATCGTAGAGCTGATGATGGCTGTGGAGGAGGAATTCAGCCTGGGCGAAATTGAAGAAAACGCCCTTGAGAAAATCAAAACCATCGGTGACGTCGTCGAGTATATCAGGGCCAACACCGACGGGGAGTAAGCACAATGGGCAAGCTGTTCGGGGTTTACCCCTATACCTTTCAGGACAAGGGCCTTTTGCAGAATGCGCTGACCCACAGCTCCTATGCCAATGAAAACAGGGACAAGGGCGCGCTGAGCAACGAGCGGCTGGAGTTCCTGGGCGATTCCGTGCTGGGTCTCATCTGCGCCGACGCCATTTATTCGGAGTACCGAACCCTGCCGGAGGGGGATTTGACCAAGCTGCGCGCCGCCATTGTCTGCGAAGGCTCGCTTTACGAGTTTGCCATGAGTATCGGCCTGGGCGAGCACCTGCTGCTTGGCAGAGGAGAGCGCGCCGGGGGCGGAAGCCGTCGCCCGTCTGTCCTGGCCGACGCCGTCGAAGCCGTCATCGCCGCGCTTTATCTTGACGGCGGGATGGAAGCGGCGCGGGGATTCATCCTTGATTTTATCCGCAGCAAGGCGGAGGAGACCATACGCTGTGGTCGCGCTGTGGATTATAAGACAGCCCTGCAGGAAATCGTGCAGAAAAACCATGAGGAAACGCTGGAATATCGTCTGCGTGAAGAGCGGGGGCCCGACCATGACAAGAGCTTTGTCATTGAGCTGCTCATCAATTCCAACGTCATCGCCACCGGCGAGGGCAAGAGCAAGAAGCAGGCCGAGCAGGCCGCCGCCCGTGCCGCGCTTGCGCTGATGGGCGAACAAAATTGAAAAGAGAAAAAAGAAGCCTGGAGGCTTCTTTTTTTGTATTTTCAGCGCCGCATATATCGGCCAGGCGTTATCCATCTGCGCCCACACGGAGATTTTTTATGTGCAAAAGCGCCCTTTTTGCACGGTTTCAGTTGTAATGCGCCTGAAAAGTTGGTAAAATAGACTGATAGCAACCGCTTGGGCCGCGCCAGGCGGCAAAGAGGTGAAAGCGTGTACCTAAAATCCATTGAAATACAGGGCTTTAAATCCTTTCCAGACAAGACGTCGCTCAGCTTCAGCACAGGAGTCAGCGCCATTGTCGGGCCCAACGGCAGCGGCAAATCCAATATTGTCGACGCCATCCGGTGGGTGTTGGGCGAGCAGTCGACCAAAACGCTGCGCGGCGGAAAGATGCAGGACGTCATCTTTGGCGGCACGCTGCGGCGTCCGCCGCAGGGGTACTGCGAGGTGTCGCTGACGCTGGATAACCAGGATCGCGCCATTGACCTCGATTATGTCGAGGTCACCGTCACCCGCCGCTATTACCGTTCAGGGGAAAGTGAGTTTTACATCAACCGCAAATCGGTGCGGCTCAAGGATATCCACGAGATGTTCATGGACACCGGCCTGGGCCGCGACGGCTATTCCATTATCGGCCAGGGGCGTATCGACGAAATCCTGTCGGTCAAAAGCGCCGACCGGCGCGAGATTTTCGAGGAAGCGGCGGGTATCTCCCGTTTCCGCTACCGTAAGGAGGAAAGCGAACGCCGTTTGGAAACGGCTGAGGAAAACCTTGTGCGCATCCGCGACATCGTCATCGAGCTGGAAGGGCAGGTCGGCCCGCTCAAAGCCCAGGCGGAAAAGGCAAGAGCTTTCCTGCTGCTGCGCGACGAGCTGCGCACGCTGGAGGTTTCCGTCTGGCTGATGGCGCTGGAGGGGCTTAAGGACAGCCTTGTCCGCGTGCAGACTGACTACGACAATGCCGAACGCCTGCTCGCTGCCCGCCGCAGCGAGGTGGAAGAGCTGTACGCCCGCGGAGAAGAGCTGGGACGGGAAATGCAGGAAAAGGAGCGGCAGGGCGAGCGCGTCCGCGAGGAGATCCGCGCGGCGGAAGCCCGCGTCGCCCAGGTGCAGAGCGATATTGCCGTCAGCCGCGCCAACTTGAAAAACAATGAGGACAACATCCTGTCCAAAACGCGCGAGCTTACGGACAGCGACGACCGCGCCCAAGCGCTGGCCGCCCAGCAGGCCGAACGCCGCGCCCGCATGGCCGAGCTTCAGGCCCAGGCAGCCGACATCGAAAGCAGGCTGGAAGAGTTGATGGACAAGGCGCGTAGCGCCGCGGGCGAAAGCGCCGACATTTCCAGCCGCATCGACGCGCTGCAGACGCAGATTGCTTTAAAGCGTCAGGCCGCCCAGCAGGGGGCCGTTGAGCGGGCCGGCCTGCGCAGCGGCGCCGCCGAAATGCAGGAGCGCGCCGCAGCCATAGGCAGGGAAAAGGAAGGGCTGGAGACCCGGCTTAGCCAGGAGGAAAGCAGGGCGCAGGGCATTGACGCCGTCATTGCCGAAAACGAGGACAAGCGCTCGTCGGCTGAAAATATGCTGCGCGGCTATGCGCTGCGCCGGGAAGCGCGCGAAAAGCGGGCCGCCGAAGGCCGGCAGAAGGTCGAAGCCCTTGTGCGTGAGCGCAACGCCAAGACCGATCGCCTGCACATGCTGGAAACCATGGAGCGCGAGCTTGAAGGCTTTCCCCACGCTGTGCGCAAGGTGCTGGCGGCGGCACAGGGCGGGGCGCTGAGGGGCATACACGGCCCGGTGTCCCATCTCATCAACGCGCGGGATGACGTCGCCATCGCCGTTGAAATCGCTCTGGGCGCCGCCATGCATAACGTCGTCACCGACGATGAGGAAGCGGCCAAGCGCGGCATCGGCTACCTTAAATCAGGCGGGCACGGCCGCGCCACCTTCCTGCCGTTGACAGCCGTCAAGCCGAGACGCGGCGCGCGGCGGGATCTGTCGGGTGAAGGCGGCTTTATCGGCTACGCAGACGATTTGGTTGAATGTCAGGAGCAGTACCGTCCGCTCGTCGCCAGCCTGTTGTGGGGCACTGCCGTCGTCGACCACATCGACAATGCCATCGCCATATCCAAACGCACCGGGTATGCCGTGCGGCTCGTCACGCTGGACGGTCAGCTCATCCAGCCTTCGGGGGCCATGACGGGCGGCAGCCTGAACAAAAACGCCGGCGCCCTGTCGCGCCGCAACGAGATGGAACGTCTGCGCGCCGACATCGCCGCGTTGATAAGCAGCGCCGCTCAGGAGGAAAAGCGGCTTCAGGAGGCCCAACGCGAGCTGGAAA
>CAJMOV010000202.1 GCA_905215125.1 uncultured bacterium
TATAATTAATTTTAGCGTAAAGGGGGATCAGTGGTTATTTAATCATCGGCGGCCTGAATGATACATCCCAAATGTATTGAAAGGAGCGGCAAAATGAAAAGGCAGTTGTTTTCCACCCTGTTGGCTGCATTTCTTTTAGCAAGCAGCTTCACTGCGCTTGGGACAAACGCCCTTGCACAGGAATCGCCCCTTGATGAGCAAGCTGTTTTGGAGGAAGCCGAAAAATTTGTCTCCGTTATGCAGTCTCATCCCGCGCTTTTTGGTTTATCCGCTGCATACAGGGGCGAGCTTTACTTAGGGCAGCCTATCCCCGCCTACCAGACATACGACACAGGACTTGAGGAAATCAGCGCCGTCAAATATTATCCTGTTTTGGACAGTACAAATTCTCCCATTGTCATATTGCTGATTTCACAGGATGCCCAAGGCGATATTCATATCACCTCAGATGTCTCTTTGGTACAGGGCATGACAAAGCAGAATCATCTTATGCTGAACACCGGCCTGACCTTTATTTTTGATGATTCCCAAGGGTATGTCAAAGCAGGCCATGTGGTTACGCCTATACTGCAAATTCAGTCCGGCGCAGAGGAGCACAGGACTCCGCTGACCTCTTCCCACCTGACGGCGGATACCCTTGAGCAGGCAGAGCTAAAAGCGGCATACCGGCTGCACACCGCTACTCCATTCGCCCCCAGCTCCACGCGCGCAACGGGACAATACTATATCGATCTGCCCTGCTATAAGCAGCTGCTGAAAAATAGCTGCTGGGCCGCTTGTACGCGATCCGTAGGCGAGTATTATACTCCTCATAATATTTGGAGCGAAGCGGATATCTACGACGTTTGCGGGATACCGTATAACGATGATAATGGCGGTGGCCTACCAGATGTGTCCTATGCACTTTCTCAGTTGTATGGGTATGGTGGAAATATTCTCCCTTTTCATGGGAGTATGAAATTCAGTACTGTTGGCGAGTATATTAGCGCCGGAAGGCCGCTGGTCGGATCTGTCGATGCCAGTGGTTCCAGCGATATAGGTCATGCAGTTGCTATTCGTGGATACTATCAAGATACCGACTTCGGGATCTTTACATTTATGGATCCTGCAACAGGAACTTATCGCGGCACCAATGTCACTTCAGATAAGCAATACTACTACACTTCTCCCGATGGCGTAACAAGCACAATTATCAATGTCTTCATTGGAGTAAGGCCGTGACAACAAGATCTCAAGCTTTTGGTTTTCATATCGTCCGCACAATCGGCAGAAAACTGCTCTGCATGGCAGTGGCTTTTACTCTGCTTCGCTGTCTCCTGCTGCCGCCTTTCTGGACGGATCGCCGCCTTGACCTGCCAAGCGTCGACAAATGTGATTTCACGCTCATACGCGGTTCATTTTTCGAGCAAACCGAAACTACAGTAACCGATCCGGACGCTCAGGCGCTGTTTTATGTTTTGGCCCAGCAGGCCAGGGCGGGGTGGACTGTTCCGTCATACATGCTCATGCTGGGCGGCGAAAGCTGTTCTGTACATATCCATGCCGGTGAATATATTTATACCTTGACTCTTTCCGGGGCTACCGGTTCCACTTCGACAACAGTATGTGTCAGCAAGCGTACAGCAGACGACAGAGATATAATCTGGAATTTTCGCGTCTACCATGTCCCGCCGGAGCTTCTCGAACGCGCCATTGAGGCCTTCCACAGGCTTGTGCCCGACGCCCCCGAAGAACTGCTCTGACCAAAAGTCAAATGCGGACAGGAGGGTTTTATCCATGACCAAATCCCGCTTTTCCCCTTCCCGCGTCATCGGCAGAAAACTGCTCTGTATGATAGCAGCGTTTACTCTGCTTCGCTGTCTCCTGCTGCCGCCTGTCTGGACGGATCGCCGCCTTGACCTGCCGGACGTCGACAAATGTGATTTCACTCTCATGCGCGCTTCATGTTTTGAGCAAATCGAAACCGCAGTAGCCGATCCGGACGCTCAGGCGCTGTTTTATGTTTTAGCCCAGCAGGCCAGAGCGGGGTGGAAAACGCCAGCCGACCCTGCGCTGATAATGATGGGCGGCATAAGCTATTCTGTACAAATTCAAACGGATACCGCTAGCTACCGGTTGACTTTAAGCGGCGTCTATGGCACAACCTCCAGTACCATCAGAGTCCAGAAAATTTCCCTCAGCGGAGAGTCGATCTGGTCCCGGCGCGTCTACCATGTCCCGCCAGAGCTGCTGGCGCGCGCTGTCGCTGCCTTCGAACAGCTTTTACCCAGTGACTGCTAAATAAAATCAAAGCCCGCCGGGAATATCCCTGGCGGGCTTGTTTGTTCATTTACGCCTGCTTAGCATGTTTTTTTCGGCGCATGGCGGCCCACAGGGGACCTGCGAGGAAGGCCGACGAATACGCGCCGCTGACGATGCCCACAATGATGGGCAGCGAGAAGGTGCGGATAGACGGCACACCCAGGACAAACAGCGCGACGATGGTGAAAAGAGTGGTCAGCGTTGTGTTGACCGTTCTTGTCATGGTCTGCCAAATACTGGTGTTGACCAGCATATCGGGGCTTTCCCGCTGCATCAGCCTGCCATTTTCGCGGATCCGGTCAAAAATGATGATGCTGGCGTTGATGGAATAGCCGAAGATAATAAGGGCCGCTGCAATAAACCCGGTGTTGATGGAAATACGCAGCACAACGCAGGCGCTCAGCATGACCAGTACGTCGTGCAGCAGGCAGACGACGGCCGCCACGCCGCTGATGAAATTAAACCGCAACGTGATATACAGCAGCATGAGAATGGACGCCACGCCCGCCGCCGTAAACGCCGAGCTGCGCAAATCGCGCCCTACGGCGGGGCTGACATTGTCGACGTTGAGCCGGTCGTCGTTGGTGATGCCGAACTGTTCAATCATCCTGTCGTTAACAGCATCGCGCATTTCGGTGTCGATGCTGCGGGTCTTAATAATGATTTCCGTGTTATCGCCCGCAGTCACGACAGAAGAAGCGGGCTCGCCCGTCACTTCTTCAACAAGAGCGTAAACAGCCGAGATGTCATCGGCCGTGACGTCCTTATGCAGTGCGTAATACATGGTCGTACCGCCGACAAAGTCCACGTCCAGGTTGAACAGGTTGAGCCCGAAGGGGGCGCCCAGCAGGGCGATAAGGCCGGGCAGAACCAGCAGGATGGAGATGGCGCCGAAGATTTTCAGCTTTCTCACAATGTCAAATTTAACGACTTTATCCATCAGGCTTCCCTCCTTTTGCGCACGCCGTACAGGGCATTATTGGTGACTTTAAGCTCCACCAGGCGGTTGAGCAAAAACCGTGTGACGGTCAGCGCCGTGAACATGGAAACGACGATGCCGATGCCCAGCGTCAGCGCAAAGCCGACAATGGTGCCGCTGCCCAGGGTATACAGCACGACGGCGGCGATCAGCGTGGTGACATTGGAGTCAATGATGGCGGTAAAGGCGCGGTGGAATCCCGAGTCAATGGCGCTCCGCACCGTTTTCCCTGCCCGCAGCTCCTCTTTGATGCGTTCGAAGATGATGACGTTGGCGTCGACCGCCATGCCAATGGACAATATAATGCCCGCGATGCCCGGCAGGGACAGGTTGACATGGAACGCCGCCAGGATGACCGCTTCAATAGCGATATAAAACACCAGCGCAACAGAAGCTACAACGCCGGGCAGCCGATAAAAAGCAATCATAAACACGATGACAAGGCAGATGCCGATCAGTCCGGCCCACAGGCTGGTTTCCAGCGCCTTCATGCCCAGCTGGGCGCCGACCGAGCGCAGCTCGACCTGCGTCAGCGAGAAGGGCAGCTGACCGGCGGAAATGACGTTGGCCAGCCAGCCGGCGTCTTCGGCGGTAAAGCCGCTTCCCCCGCCGGTGATGACAACCTCCGAGCCGGTGATGCCGGTGGCGGCAAACCGGTCTTTGTCAACGTAGTGATGAGAAACGACCGTTTCATCCGGGATGATTTTGATATAATTGTTATCGTCGTCGCGGT
>CAJMOV010000203.1 GCA_905215125.1 uncultured bacterium
ACTGTTACCGGCGATGCTGTTCCGAAGGCTGAGAACGACGGTGCAATCCAAGATTCTCCCGTCCCCATGTCGCCCCGACGTAGTCGAGCACGGCTTCCTTGCGGCCGGAAATGACGTCGACAGGACATCCGGCTGCCTGTGACAGCGCGGCGGCCGCTTCCGCTGTGTTGCCGACGTTGCGCAGCGACGCCGTGGCAAAAACGGCCCTGTTCCCGATGCCCAGGCTGTCAAGTATCCCTGCATATTCCCGCAGAACGGCGCACGCACGCTCGATGCCCGCGCAGCTCAGGTGGTTTTCCTCTGTGATATAGTTGGCCAGCCCTGTCATGTCCTTGCTTTGGAATACCGTCTTTATTTTGCTGCCCTCCACGGCATAGACCTTCAGCCGGATGGTGTTGGATCCGATGTCAATGATGCTGTACATTGCTTTTCCCCTATTCTGCCGCCCCATCATATGCCTTTTAGGGGCTTTTCGCTATCCTTCCGCCGTCAAACGGCAGTAAAATCCCTGTAAAAACAGCCTTCCCTTTTCCGCTGCCGTTAAACGCGGCAGGAAAATTGACAGGCCGCTCCATGCGGTGGTACACTGGCTGTAAAGCACCGTAACCGGAGGTTTATTATGACCAATCAAGAGCTTCTGCACATCGCCATGCGCCAATCGGCTGTCGATTTGGGCTGCCGGCCGGAGGATTTTTGCGCCGGGATCCCCGTCGTCGTCCCCTCGCGCCCATCGGGTAAGGCGCGGCGATACCTGACGCTGCCGTTTTTCTTTCAGCTCGTCACCTACGGCGGAAACGCCGTCGCTTCGGTCGATCCCTGCATGACGGCTTTTGCGGAAAAGTACCTGCAAAGGCACCGGCCCGAGCACTGCTTTGAGCCTCCCGCCCTTCATGAGCTGACGGCCGAGGCGGCCAGATACGGCAAGACCCTCCGCTACATGGCGGAATACTTCCTGCCCGACATCGGCCGGCTGCGTCCGCTGCCCTGCCCGTATGAGATGCGCATCCTGCATCCGGGGGATTTCGAGCCCCTCTACATCCCCCAGTGGTCCAACGCCCTGTGCGAAAAGCGGCGGCATCTCGACGTGCTGGGCGTGGGCGCGTATGACGGACAGGTCCTCATCGGTCTGGCCGGCTGCTCGGCCGACTGCGACGACATGTGGCAGATCGGCATCGACGTGCTGCCGCAGTACCGCCGCCAAGGCGTCGCGTCCGCCCTGACCAGCCGGCTGGCTGCTGAAATCCTGGCGCGGGGCAAGGTCCCCTTTTACTGCGCAGCGTGGTCCAACATCCCGTCGGTGCGCAACGCCATCGCCAGCGGCTTTCTTCCGGCTTGGGCCGAGCTGACGGCCGGCGACGCCCCGTCGTGCTGAATCAGCCGGGCTGCCGGATGCGGGCCATCATCAATTCGTCCTCATACCGACCGGAGCGGATGGCCGCCATGCGCTTTATCCCTTCCCGCTCAAAGCCCAGCCTTTTATATAGGCGGATGGCCCTTTCATTGTCGGCGTAAACGCCCAGCTCTACCCGCACCAGCATCAACCAGTTGTCGGCCATGTCCAGCAGCGTTTCCAGCAGCCGCGTCCCAACGCCCTGCCCCTGATAATCGCGGTGCACCATGATGCCAATGCCGCCGCTGTGCCGTGCGCGCGGGTTTGAATAAACGGTGAGCATGGCGTGGCCAATCACCCTTTCCTCTCCGTCATCGGCCCTGACCGCGGCGACGAAGGCATGCTGGCTTGCGTGATCAAGCGCCGCAATTTGCGCTGCGTTGTGCTCTTCCCGTTCCGAAGGGAGGCCCATTGTGTTTTCAAATACGCCGGGCATCCGCCTCAGGGCGTTGATTCCCGCCGCGTCCCCCTGCTTCACTGGACGAATGTAATATTCCATGGTATTTTCCTCCCTGTGAAAATATTCCGCGCCAGGTATGAAAAAGGACGCGGCAGACTGCCGCGGCCCCGCCTGCGCCCGTGCAGCGGCAGGCCCTTTGTTATCCCATCATTTTAAACCCGGTAGACGTTTTTGTAAATGGCTTGTTTCATTTTTTCAAGCTGTTCCGGGGACATTTTGCCCCCTGACGTCATGATAAGCAGGGGCAATCCTTTTTTATCCCTTGAATAAGGGGGCTGGATATAGGGATAATCGTTGACGTGGAACCCGTTGCGCTGGTAAAAGGCAATGCGCCTTCTTGCATACTCCGTTTCCGGCGGCTCGACCTCGAAGCAAATCGGCCCTGAAAGCATGCTTTTGATTTCCCCCAGCACTTTTGCGCCCAGCCCCTGGTTGCGATATGCTGGGTCCACCACAAAATGCTCGAGGAACTGAAAGCCGTCTAAATCCCACATGGTGATAAACGCCTTGGGCCCTTCGCCGTCGCGCAGGACATAAATTTTATATTTTTCATTTTCCAGCAGCTCCCTTTGCCCGTCATATGTCCGGTATTCCTCCGGCGGAAAGCTGCTTTCCAGCGCTGAAAAAAAGAGGTCAAAATCCTCCTTTTCCATTCTTTCAATCATGTTTGCGCACTCCTTTGTTTTTAGCTGTCTTTTCGTATATTTTTCATATATTCAACTATTTGTATTTCTTATGCTGTATGCCTGTACGCTGTCCTGCCCATGCCCGCTCCTGCCGCCGTCACATAGCCCAGGGCGGGATGGGCGACTATCCCTTTCTCGGCCTTCCCGCCAGGGCAAGGATATCCCCGCCCTGCGGGATGAAAAAAGCAGGCCGCCCCGGTGGAAACCAGAGGCCGGCCTGCCTTTTCGCTTTTGCCTGACAGATGGCTGGGCTTTTGCCCGGCCTTTTTATTTCGCCTTAATGGCAGCCTGCGCGGCGGCCAGACGAGCGATGGGTACGCGGAAGGGGGAACAGGAGACATAGTCCAGCCCAACCTTATGGCAGAACTCGACGGAAGACGGGTCGCCGCCGTGTTCGCCGCAGATACCCAGGTGGATGTGCGGGTTGGCGCCGCGGCCCAGCCTGGCGGCCATTTCGACCAGCTTGCCGACGCCCTTCTGATCCAGCTTGGCGAACGGGTCGCTTTCATAGATCTTCTTATCATAGTAGGCGTCGAGGAACTTGCCGGCGTCGTCGCGGCTGAAGCCAAAGGTCATCTGGGTCAGGTCATTGGTGCCGAAGGAGAAGAAGTCGGCTTCCTGCGCGATTTCATCGGCTGTCAGGGCGGCGCGCGGGATTTCGATCATGGTGCCGACCAGGTACTTCATTTCGGATCCGGCGGCCTTAATCAGCTCGTCCGCCGTCCTGACAACGATATCTTTAACAAATTTGAGCTCTTTGACCTCGCCAACCAGCGGAATCATGATTTCCGGAACCATGGTCCAGTCGGGATGCTTTTTCTGCACGTTGAGGGCAGCCTTGATGACGGCGCGGGTCTGCATGGCGGCGATCTCAGGATAAGTGACGGCCAGGCGGCAGCCGCGGTGACCCATCATGGGGTTGAACTCGTGCAGGGCGGCAATGATGTTCTTAATCTGCTCGACGCTCTTGCCCATATCGTTGGCCAGCTTCTGGATGTCGGCCTCTTCGGTGGGCACAAACTCGTGCAGCGGGGGATCGAGGAAGCGGATGGTGACCGGGCAGCCCTCCATGGCCTCATAGATGCCTTCAAAGTCGCTCTGCTGCATGGGCTCCAGCTTGGCGAGGGCCTTTTCGCGCTGCTCGACAGTGTCCGAGCAGATCATCTCGCGGATAGCCGGGATGCGGTCGGAATCAAAGAACATATGCTCGGTGCGGCACAGGCCGATGCCCTGCGCGCCGAATCTGCGTGCCTGGGCGGCATCCTGCGGGGTGTCGGCGTTGGTGCGCACCTCCAGGCGGCGGTACTTGTCGCACCAGGCCATAACGCGGCCAAACTCGCCGCTGATGGACGCGGGGACGGTGGGGATCTCGCCGTCGTAGATCTTGCCGGTGGAGCCGTCGATGCTCATCCAGTCGCCCTCACGGAAGGTCTTGCCGGCCAAAACAAACCTCTTGTTTTCCTCGT
>CAJMOV010000204.1 GCA_905215125.1 uncultured bacterium
GTGAAAAGCGCCGCCGTTTATCAGCGCGCACATGCTTTCGCCCACGCCAGGCGCTTTGGGAAAGGAAGTGCTGCCGTTGTCAAGGTAGATGGACATGTCGGCCCTCCTTATTTAAATACGATTTGAACATATTATTCCTGCATATCATTATAACGGATGCCTGTCCGCCTTTCTACAATTATTGAAAAATACGATAATATAAAATATAATTATCAATAAAAAGTATTGTACTTTTTTTCCTGCCTGTTATACAATCCGGGTGGCAGATTTGTAATACTGCGCCGCAGGGGAGGGTCTGCGGCCAAACAAGGAGAGGTTTAAGAGATGAAAAACAAGCAAACCCTGTGGATGGTGCTGACCGGGCTTGTCATCGGCGCCATCGCCGTCGTGCTGGTACATAACGGCAACCCGGCCAACATGGGCTTCTGTATCGCCTGCTTCCTGCGTGATACGGCGGGCGCCCTGGGGCTGCACCGTGCTGAAATTGTCCAGTATGCCCGTCCCGAGATTATCGGCCTGGTGCTGGGCGCACTTATCATGGCGGTCGCCGGCAAGGAATTCAAGGTCCGCGGCGGGTCGTCGCCCGTCACCCGCTTTGTGCTCGGCTTTTTCGTCATGGTGGGCGCGCTTATGTTCCTCGGATGCCCCCTGCGCATGGTGCTGCGCATTGCCGGCGGCGATCTCAACGCCATTGTCGGTCTGGTCGGCTTTGCCGTAGGTATCCTTCTCGGCGTTTTCCTGCTCAAGAAAGGCTTTACGCTGAAAAAATCCCAGCCCCAGCCCGTGGTGGAAGGGGCCGTCATGCCCATTATTTCAGTGATTGTACTGGTGCTTCTGGTCGCCGTGCCCTCGCTGCTCATCTTTAGCGAAAGCGGCCCGGGCAGTATGCGCGCCCCCATCTGGATGGCGCTGGCCGCCGGCCTGATTGTCGGCGCGCTGGCCCAGAAAACCCGCCTGTGCATGGTCGGCGGCATCCGCGACGCTGTTATGTTCAAGGATTTTCACCTTCTGCTCGGCTTTGTCGCCATTCTTGTCGCCGCGCTCATTGGCAACCTCATCCTGGGCCAGTTCCATCTCGGCTTTATGATTGACGCTGAAACGGCCCAACCCATCGCCCACACCGACGGCCTGTGGAATTTCTTGGGCATGACGCTTACCGGCTTGGGCAGCGTCATGCTGGGCGGCTGCCCGCTGCGTCAGCTCATCCTTGCGGGCAGCGGCAACAGCGACAGCGCCGTCGCCGTGCTCGGCATGGTGGTCGGCGCCGCCTTCTGCCACAACTTCTCGCTGGCCGCCGCGGCAGGCACGGGCCCGTCGCTTAATGGCAAGGTCGCCGTCATCTTCGGCCTGGTTGTCTGTGCGGCCGTTGGCCTGCTCAACCGCCGGAAGGCAGAATAGGAGGATGTTAAAGCATGAATCAGATTGACGCCAGAGGCTATTCCTGTCCCGAGCCGGTGCTTATGACCAAGCAGGCCCTCCAAAAGGGCCGTCCGCTCAGGGTGATGGTCGACAACCGCACTGCGGTACAGAATATCACAAGGTTTGCGCAAAACAACAAATATGTGGTAAAATGCAAAGAAGTGGGCAGCGATTTCGAACTGACCATCGAATAAATAGGGCCGGCCTGCGCGCCGGGCCGGACAGGAGGATTTTTCTTTGGGCATGATTGCCACCTTCCACACTCACTTCGGCGCGATGAGCTTTCAAAAAAAGCTGCAAAAAAGCGGCGTCGCCGCAGAAATGATGCCGGTGCCGCGTGTTCTCAGCGCGTCCTGCGGCGTCTGCGTGCGGTTTGACGGGCCGTTTGACATGAAAACCATGCCGCACGGCGATATGGAAGCCGTTTATCGCAGCACGGAAAGCGGCGCGTTTGAGCTTGTCTACCAGCAAGACGAGGATTAAAAATAAAAATGGGTTCTCCTGCCTGGAGAGCCCATTTTTTCTAGTATTTTTTCGCAAAAGACTGGAAAGCTAATAGCACAATTTGAAAATGAGGTGAAGAGCTTGCGCGTCATTGCCGTCGTCGAGGAAAAGGAAGGCCCTCTGGCCGCCGCCCTGACGAACAGCGTCGGGAACCTGGCCCATGTCGTCCGGCCGCAGCAGCAGCCGGGGGAATACGACATCGTAGTGTGGGCGCAGAATCCCAGTCCGCGGCAAAGCCTGTCCCTGCGGGCCAAAGCGCTGGCTGTCTGCGGCGAAAACGCTGCGGACGCCCTGGCGCATTGCACCTGCGGGGTGGTTGTCACCTATGGCTTCAGCCTGCGCGATACCCTGACCCCCTCGGCTACGCTGGGGGAAGGGCAGGTGCTGTCGCTTCAGCGGGGCATCGTCACGCTGGACGGCGCCGCCGTCGAGCCTATGGAGATTCCGGTAAATCGCTTGAGCGGCGAGATGGAAACCCGCATGGCCGTCGCAGCGGTGCGCCTGCTGCTTGGCGCTGATGAAAATAATGACAAAAGCGCTGCCAACATTTCCTTTTCATAATTGTAAAACCCAAGCGCAATACTATGACTGTAAACTTCACACAAAAGGAGAAACCAATATGTCCAGCAATAGCAACAAGATCAATGTTCCTGAAGCCCGCGCCGCCATGGATAAGTTCAAGATGGAAGCTGCCCGCGAAGTCGGCGTTACTCTGAACAACGGCTATAACGGCGACCTGACCTCCAAGCAGGCTGGCAGCATCGGTGGCCAGATGGTCAAGAAAATGATTGAGTCTTACGAAAACGGCCTCAAATAAGAAATCCCTTCCTTGTTCCCCGCGAAGCCCGTATCTTGGACTTCGCGGGGTTCTTTTTGCGCGGCGCAGAGGTTGACGGAGCGGGCTGCGGCATGGTATACTAACTGCACAGGCGAATGCTGGTGTGGCGAAACAGGCAGACGCCCGGGACTTAAAATCCCGTGAGGTAAAACTCGTGCCGGTTCGATCCCGGCCACCAGCACCATGGTAAGGCAAGCGATCATTGCGCTTGCCTTCATTTTTTATGGAATTAACGGGGTGAATAAAGAGTGTCAACCAATGAAAGAAGAATCGTTGAACAATACCGTTCTGGACAGGAGGACATGCGTGCGACTTCATCGCGGACGTCCAGCCTGGAATTTTACTACACAAAAAAGCATTTGGAGGGGCTGATAAAGAAAACCGACAGGGTGCTTGAGATTGGCTGTGCCACGGGATATTACGGCTTTTATTTTGCGGATAAATGCCGGGAGTATTTGGGGATAGATATTGTCCCTGCCCATATTGACTTGTTTAAGCAGAAAATTGACGAGAGCAAAGTGCCAAATGTTTCATGCCGCGTCGGCGACGCCACGAATTTGCACGATATAGACGACGGCAGTTTCGACGCTGTTTTATGCTTGGGGCCTTTGTATCATCTGCCTGCATTTGAAAGGGAGGTGGCGTTTGCAGAATGTATACGGGTTTGCAGAACAAATGGCTTGCTGGCCTTTGCCTACATCAATAGAATAGGAGTCTATGCGGGCGCGTGCGTCGTTGACAGCAGTTATCCCAATGAAAAAGCAAACGAATGTGTTTTAGGCAGGGGAACCGACGATTTGAGACCTGACACATTCTTTTTTACCACGCCGGAGGAGATGGACGGGCTTGCAGTCAGGCATGACATAAGAAAAATTAAAAATCTAGGCACTGATTTTGTTGTAACAATGAAAGCTGTCGACACTATGGACGATGAACAGTTTGCCATGATGCGTCCGCTTTATGATCAGATGACAAGCCATGAAAGCTGCACCGGCATGTCCAACCATGCCTTGCTGGTGTGCAGAAAATGAGCGCCAATGGGATATAAGTATGACTGTAACGGAATGGTTTGAGCAATGGATGGAAATATATAATGTGCCGGTATTAAAGGCAACAACTATAAGAAATTACTGGGATGGATTTAAAAGAGTTCAGCCTTTAGTCGGAGATTGCAGAGTTATAGATATAAAATCAAATAATATTCTGAGTGCGATATG
>CAJMOV010000205.1 GCA_905215125.1 uncultured bacterium
GACGGCGCAGGATACCCCGTCGACGACCGGGACGGGCAGCTGATCCCCCACCTTGCGCGCAAGGCCGGCCAGCGGCGCGCCTGCCAGGACGAGCACGTCGGCCCCGTCCTCCCGCACGGCCTGGTGCGCCAGCTCAACAAGGCGTTCTGCGCAGTCGTCCTGTATGGTGCCGATATCGTCGAAAGGATCTTTGAGCGAGCGGATGCTGGCCAGCCGATCGGCGAAATGCCGGGCTTCCAGCGTCTCCTTATACCAGGACGCGATGCGGTCTGAAATGGCGATAAGGGAATAGCGCTGCCCCAGCAGGCTGGCTGTCGCCAGCGCCGCTTCCGTCATGCCGACCACCGGGCAGTCGAGCAGCTCTTTGAGCCCCAGCAGGCCGGGATCTCCGAAGGCGGCGACCACAACGCCGTCATATTCGCCATAGCGCTCAGCCGCAGCGCAGGCGACGGCATACCCTGCGATGGCCGATTCAATGCGCGTTTCAATGTATTCCACGCCAAATCCGGCCGTCTCTACCAGCAGCTGTGTCTGCGCAGAGGCGGCCCTGCCCGCTTCCGCGGCAATGAGCGCGGTGCATTTTTCCGATGTGTTGGGATTGATGATCAATATTCTCATGATGTCCCCCCTCTTCTGTTTAAGGCCCGCTTGCCTCTATCATCGTTTTTCCGCGGGCGCCGTCAGGCTTCCTGCATCTCCCGTGCGATCCCCACGGGCAGTCCGTTGATTTCCACCCCTTCGTCAGCGGGAATAAGGATGTATTTACGCCCGTCGATTACGCGGGTCTCGACCAGATAGCTGTCCTGCGGCGCAACGCTGATAACGGTTTCACCCGTCTTGATTTCAAAGCGCTTGCTGTCAATCAGGTTGTCAGGGCGCAGCTCCGCCCCCCGGCCAAACTGCTCGTCGCATTTTTCGCAAAATGCGGCGACACGCTCCTGCCCGACGCCGCAGCCGGCCAAAACGTCCCCTACCTCGGCGGCCGTCACCAACAGCGGTTCAGGGTCGCGGCTTTCCTTGTGCAGCTGGATTTTGGCGCAAAGCTGCTCATGCACGGCCTGCACCACGTCGGCGCTGCACTGTTCCTCCAGCGCGTCGCTCAGCGCCGTCTCAAACCCTTCGCGCTGCTGCGCAGCCGACAGCGGCGGTTCCGCATGAAATACGGCGTCGATAAATGAATATGGCAGCTCGTCCGCCCTGCGGGTATACAGCAGGGCGCCGTACAGATTGGCAGCGCGGTCGTCAAACGCGGGAAACAGGAACCCCATCTCGGGCGGCGCGACCGTCTGGCTGGGAGCATAGCTGTGAAAAGCGTTTTCCTGTGAAAAATATCCCAGCTCCAGCTTGCCGTCCCTGACAGGGCAGACGCAGCACAGAATATAGGTAAACACCGTCTCCGAAGCGTCGTCCTGCCATTCGCCGTCCTGTCCGCGCTGCGGCACTTCATAGGCGTCATGCGCCAGGAGGATGAGATAATTGCCCTCCATGTCCACAGCGTTAATGATTTTTTGGTAAAAATCCTGCCGCAGCTTGCCGTCGGCCAGCTTGCTGTCCCGCAGCTGCGACAGCAGACGGTGCTCCTCTCCCTCTATCACCTGCTCGGCGGTAAATGCAAGGTCGATCAGGTTGCGCCCCAGCGTGCCGGACAGCGTCTTTTTCAGCAGGCTGAGATACTCCTCGGCATCCTCCTGCGTAATAACGCCTACCGAGGCGTCCAAATCAGCGATCATTTCCTTGCTTCCGTTGACGTAACAGCCATAAATATGGCTGATGGCGTTTTTATCCGGACTAAGCCGGCGGCGCAGCTCGCCTACTTCCTTTTGGTTCATACAATCCCTCGCTTTTGCTGTGTCCTGCCGGGCGGCCGCCCGGCCGATATCCGTTATTCATTGTACCGGAAACCGGTGCAAAAAGCAAATGAAGCCCGTCGACCGCAGCCTTTTTGGGGCTTACAGGGGGCCACTTTGCATCCTCGGTACCGATATCGGTTAATACACCGGCGACCTCGCGGATGGGCATGGAATAGCGTTGGGAAAGGTATCGCTGGGAAGCGGCCAGCTCGCCGTCCGGCCCACCGAACTGCGTGATGATGATTTTGGCTGTGTTGGCGTTGGGGCAGGCGATTTTTACCGGATACTGCAAGCGTCTGTCATAAGTCCACATAATTTAAGCCTCCCATTCCCACGGCCACGGGGCGGATACCCATGTCCATCTGTCGGTCGCCGGCACCGCGTCGGCGCGCAGGGGGCCGAACTGGGCGGTGTACTCGCTCTCCAGCTGTTTTTTGGTGTCGCGGAATTTCTCGTAATACTCCAGCGCCGCTTTGTCGCAGGGGTGCGTGTCAAGGAACAGCTTGACGTCGTCAATGGCGAAGCCGGCCATGGAAATGCGCCACAACAGCTTTTGACGGTCGGTGCTCATCATCATCCCTGTCTCACCCCGCTTCCGCAAAACGGCAGATCGAGATCGGCAAAAATCGTCCCATGGCGTAGCGCCGTATCCGGGTCACTGATATTGCCCCAGGTCTGCCACTGCACAAAGGGAACGGCCAGCGGCATGGTATCAAACGAACACGCCTGCTCTGGCGCCGCCATGGCCAGCGGCTGGCGCTGTTCGCACATTGGCGCCGGCATCGCGCAGGGGGGCTGATACCGGTTGTATCTGTTCAATCCACATTCTCCTTTCACTGGCTCCGCCCGGCCTTCCGGGCGGCCCGCCTTTCTAATTTCATGGTATGCGCCCTGCCCCACGCTGTGATAGCCCCGCCCGCAGGCCCATTTTCTTCCTCATAGGGGCTGGACATATTATACCAATGTGGTATAATATAGACGAAAGCTTTTGCAAGCCGTTTTAAACGGTGCGGTCTGCGGCCCGTTTCTGCACGGATTGCCCCCGTTCCGCGCAAAGCGCTTTTTGCATGTCCGCACCCTTTTACGGCGCGAAAGCCACAGCCTTTCCAGCTTTTTCCCCATTTGAATTTTCTCAGAAGCCCGCCTGCAAATAAACGGCAAAGCAGGCACATAAACTAACCCTGTTGATTTTGTGAAAGGGAGGCCTCCCATGCAGACACAACATTTTTCCGTCACCGGCATGACCTGTTCGGCCTGTTCGGCCCATGTGGAAAAGGCGGTCAAGGCGGTATCCGGCGTCGACGGCGTCTCCGTCAGCCTGCTGACCAATTCCATGACGGTACAGTACGACCCGGATAAAACCGGCGACGACGTCATCTGCTCCGCCGTGCAAAGGGCGGGCTATGGCGCTTTTGTCAAAGCCTCCGGCGCAAAGGCGGCGGCCAAGACAGCGGCCGCCCCCGACCCGCAGCAGGCGGCGCGGGCTGTGCGCCGGCGTCTGGTCGTTTCCTTCGCCTTTCTCATCCCCCTCTTCTATATCTCCATGGGACACATGATGGGGGCCCCCCTGCCCCATTTCTTCCACGGTACGGCGGGCGCCATCCCCTTCGCTTTTACCCAGCTTCTGCTCTGCCTGCCTATCCTGATGGTCAACCGCAGCTACTTCATCATTGGCTTCAAGGCGCTGTGGCGGCGTTCGCCCAACATGGATTCCCTTATCGCCATCGGCTCGGCGGCTGCTGTTGTTTATGGTATTTTCGCCATCTACCGCATCGGCTGGGGGCTGGGCGTCGGCGACATGGCCGCTGTCGAGCGTTATTCCATGGACCTGTACTTTGAATCGGCCGGTATGATTTTAACCCTCATCACCCTGGGCAAATACCTGGAAGCCCGCGCCAAGGGCAAGACGTCGGAAGCCATCACCCGCCTGATGGATCTCACCCCCAAGACCGCTCTCCTTCTGCTGGAAAACGGTGAGACGCAGACGGTGCCCATCGAGCAGGTCAAGGCGGGCGACGTGCTTCTGGTCCGTCCCGGCGATACCGTGCCGGTTGACGGCGTCATCGACCGCGGCGGCTCCGCCATTGACGAGGCGGCCATCACCGGCGAAAGTATTC
>CAJMOV010000206.1 GCA_905215125.1 uncultured bacterium
GTCGCGGCCCGATCTGACGGGGCTGAAGGGGGAAAGGCTGGAAAAGGCGCTGGCCGCCATCCGCGCCGAACGGGACTATGAAGTCTGCGACGAGCGGCCCTACCGCTTTGACGGCCGGGGCTACGTCAACAAAACCCGCAACCGCCTGTACGTCTGTGACGCGCAGGGCAGGGGGCTGAAGGCGGTCACCGCGCCGCATTTCAACGTCTCGTCCGTCAGCATCGCGCCTGACGGGCGGAGCTTCTTCTTTTCCGGCGAGGAGTACACGGTGGCCCGCACCACGCAGGAGGGGCTTTACCGCGGCTGCGCCGAAAGCGGGGAGACGCAGAAGCTGTGCCAGGCCGACTGCTTTATCACCTCGGCGGCGCAGGTGGGCGAGCTCGTTTTCTTCGGCACGGAAAACGCCAAGGAGGAGAGCTGCCTATATTCCGTCCCGCTGGCGGGCGGGCAGCCCCGGCTGGAAATCGAGATGGAGCAGGAGCTTGGCTTTTACAGCGTCGCCGACCCGTGCGGCGGCGGGGGCGTCCATTTTACCGGCGACAAGGGGCAGCTTTACTTCACCGTCACCGATCGGAGGGCCACTCACCTGTATCGCCTGACGCCGGGGCAGGAGCCTGAAAGGCTGAGCGACGGCGCCGTCAACGTCCACCACTTCGCCATCGACGGCGATCGGGTTTTGTGCGCCTGCCTGCCCGACTTCGGCATGATGGAGATTTTTGTCTGCCAGGATGGACGGTGCCGCCAGCTGACCCGCTTCAACGCCCCCATCATGCGCAAGTACGATTTCGTCCGGCCCGAATACCTGCCCTTTGACAACCGCAGCGGCCTGGATCTGGACGGCTGGGTCATGCTGCCGCCCGAAGCGGAAAAGGGCAGGGTGCCCGGCATCCTGCTCATCCACGGCGGCCCGCACGCGGAATTTTTGGGCACGCTCAGCTTTGACGCCGAGGTCATGGCGTCGCAGGGCTACGCCGTTTTCTTCTGCAACCCGCGGGGCGGCAGCGGCCGCAGCCGCGACTTCGCCAATCTGGCGGGCCGGTATGGCACCATCGATTTTGACGACCTGATGGACTTTACCGACGCGGTGCTGGAAAAATATCCGCAGATCGACGGTCAGCGTCTCGCCGTTTTGGGGGGCAGCTACGGCGGGTACATGACAAACTGGATTATCGGCCATACCGACCGCTTTAAAGCAGCCGTGCCGCAGTGCAGCATTTCAAACTGGATCACGATGTACGGCTGCTGCGACATCCCGGAGTTTGTCACCCAGACCCAGGGGGGGACGCCCTGGAGCGCTTATGAAAGCCTGTGGCGTTCTTCGCCGCTCAAATACGCCGACAAGGTCAAAACCCCCACGCTGTTTTTGCAGTATATGTGCGATTACCGCTGCCCGATGGATCAGGCCATTCAGATGTATTACGCCCTGCACAGCCACAATGTCGACACCCGGCTTGTGCTGTTTGAAGGGGACAGCCACACCATGGCCCGCACGGGCAAGCCGAGCCATCGCGTCCGCCGGTATACCGAGATGTTCGCCTGGCTGGACAAGTATCTGAAATAAACACCCGGCCATGCTGCGGGGAGAGGGACGTTCCTCTCCCCGCATGCCGAAAGGAGACTTTTGTGAAAAGAACGCTGTCCCTTTTGCTCGTTCTGGCGCTGGTGCTGGGCCTTTCGGCCTGCCGGCGGACGGAAGAGCAGGATCCTGGCGAACCCGATCCTCCCGTCGTCGATCCGGATCCCGAACCCGAGCCCGAACCTGAGCCGGAGCCAGAGCCGCAGGCTCAGGAAAAAAACATTTTCACCACCTATGACAGCGAGAAGGGGGAGCCGCTCGTCGACGTCAGCCTGACGGTGCCTTATCCGTCAGGAGACCAAGCCAAAGCGCAGATCGCCGCCTTTTATGACAGCTGGCTGGAGGACATGGATTATTACTGCGGCGTGACGCTGTCGGAAAGCGCGGCGCAGTCGATGGCCCTGGCCCAGCAGAACAGCGGCGTCTTTCAGCCCTATACGGTGGAGAGCAGCTATGAAATAAAACGCGACGACGGCGCCGTCTTTTCCGTCGTGCGCGACCAGTATGAAAACCTCGGCGGACCCCACCCCTCTTATTCCATGCTGGCGGAAACCTTTTCTGCGGAAAATGGCGGGAGGATGTCGGTTTACGATCTCTTCCCGGATAAAAGCGCCGAAGCTGTCGCAGCTTTCGTTGAGAGCCTTGTTCTGCCGCTGGCCCGTCAGCGCGCAGAGGCCGAGCCCGACCTGTATTACGCCGAATATGAGACCCTGCTCATGCAGACCTTCGATCCCCTTTGCTTTGCCCTGACGGAAGACGGCGTCACCTTCTTCTGGCAGACCTATTCCATCGGGCCCCATGTCAGCGGCGTGCAGCAGTTTGACGTCCCCTACGCCGACATCAAAGGGGAGATTGATCCCAAGTGGCTGCCATGACGGGGGCGATGGTCAAAAACGCCCTGGTCCGCGGCGTCATCGAGGGATATACGGCCGAAGGCATGGGGGTGGCGCGCGTTGACGGCATGGCTGTTTTTGTCCCGTGCACGGCACGGGGGGACGAGTGCCTGATACGCATTGTCAAAGTGCTCAAAAACCGCGCCTATGGCCGGCTGGAAGAGCTGCTCTCCCCGTCGGAGCACCGGCAGACGCCGGCTTGCCCCGCCTTTCCCCGCTGCGGGGGGTGCGACTTCTGGCATTTGAGCTATGAGGAAGAGCTTTTCCTCAAGCGCCGTCGGGTGGAGGATGCGCTGCGCCGTTTGGGTGGGTTTGACGTCAGCGTCCCCGCCGTCGTGCCGTCGCCGCAGGTGCAGCGGTATCGCAATAAGGCGGTTTTCCCCTTCGGGCGGCAGGATGGCAGGGCGGTTTTTGGCTTTTACCGCAGCCGCAGCCACGATATCGTACCCATTTGCGACTGCCTGATTCAGGACGCGCGCGCCCCTCGGCTGGCGAGCGCTGTGTGCCGGTGGGCCGATGAGACCGGCGCGCCGGAATACGACGAAAAAACCGGCCGCGGGCTTGTCCGCGCCATCTTTGTCCGCACGGGCGGGGAAGGGGCGCAGCTTTGCCTTGCCGTTACGTCGCCGCGCATCCCCATGCCGGACAGGCTGATCGCTTTGTGCCGCAGCGCTTGTCCCGATCTGCGCGGCGCAGCGCTGTCGGTTCATCCAAAGCCGGGCAACCGTGTGCTGGGCAACGACATTCGCCCCCTGTGGGGGGAGGATTGCCTGCGAGACACGCTGGGTAGATGGCGGTTTTCCCTGTCGCCGCTTTCCTTTTATCAGGTCAACCACCCGCAGGCGGAGGCGCTGTATCGCCATGCAGTCGAAATGGCCGCGCTTAACCGTTCGCAGACGGCCCTGGATCTCTACTGCGGTACGGGTACCATCACGCTGCACCTCGCGGAAAAGGCGGGGCAGGCTGTCGGCGCAGAAATCGTCCCTCAAGCGGTGGAGGATGCGCGCAGAAACGCCCGGGAAAACGGGGTTGAAAATGTCCGTTTCCTGTGCGCGGACGCCGGTCAGGCGGCGGAAGAGCTGGCGGCCGAAGGGTTGCGGCCCGACGTTATCGTCGTCGATCCGCCCCGCAAGGGCATTGACGGCAAAACGGTAGACGCCATCCTGTCCATGCGCCCTGCGCGCGTCGTTTACATTGCCTGCGACATCGCGAGCGCCGCGCGCGACGGCGCCCTGCTGTATGGGGGCGGAGGATACCGCCCCGTATGCGTCCAGCCATTTGACATGTTCCCACGGACGGCCAACGTCGAGACGGCTCTGCTTTTTATGCCGGATGTCTGAAAGCATCCGGTTTTTTTATCCCTGCGCGCCAACAAAACCCATACCCTTTTTCGCGACGTTATGCTATAATATGACTTGCTGAAAACCGTGCTGCGGTGAAAAGACGGTTTTGTCTGCTTTTCCGG
>CAJMOV010000207.1 GCA_905215125.1 uncultured bacterium
GTCCATGAGCTTATCTGCTATGTCATCAGCATCCTTGCTGCTTCCTGTTGTGCTCCTGATCCAGCTTGTCTAAAAGCTGCGCAGCGTTTGACGGGTAGACGGTCAGGGCGGGGATATCCTGAAGGGGGACCCAGTGGAACTCCAAATCAAAGGCGCGGCCGTCTAGCCTGTCCTTAAAGGGGATGACGCCGTCGCGCGGGGTATGGCCGTCCAATATATCGACCTGATAATACAGGCAGATTTGCTGCCATGTCCGCCCCTCCCAGGGAAAGAAGATTTCGCCGACCCATTTTAAATCGCCGACGGCGATTGCGGCCCCCGTTTCCTCGCGAAACTCGCGCGCCAGCGTTTGACCATTGGTTTCCCCCAGCGCGACGTGCCCGCCAGGGAAATTAAAGGCTGTCTGTCCGGCCGCCCTTTGCAGCAGGATTCTGCCGTTTTGGATGCAGATGCCGGCAATGCGGTAGGAAAAAATGAAGTCACCGGTCTTAAACAGAGCGTCAGTCATCGCTTGTCCCCCTGTCCGTCATACTGCGGATCAGGCCGCCGCTCCACCGCAGCAGCAGCTCATATGCTCCCTGCATCTGCACGGGCGGCACGCGGGGGAGAAGGCAGAGAGACAGCACTGCGGCGTCATCCCCCTGCGCATAGGGGCGCAGCGCCTCTCGGCTGCCGGCGTAAATACCGCGCTCTAAGCGTATTTTTGCCTGAAGCAGGAAAAAGGACGACTTGAGCAACGCGGGCAGAGCGGCGTCCGCGTCACTGAACAAAAGGCTATGGCAGCAGGCGTGATACAGCCCGCAGGCGCCGATGTGCAGCGCCAGGGCGAAATCCTCCTGCCCGAAGCGGGGCAGAAGGAAATCCAGGCTGCCGTACAGGGGACGGGTATCATGGTAAAATTGAAACAGCTCGGCCGGCAGCCAGCTTTCCAGCTCGGTCCGGCCGGAAACAAAGCCGCAGGCCAGCTCGCTGTGTGGCATCTGCCGGACGAGCTCGCGGTAGGCGATCAAATCCCCGACGCCCAGCTCGTCCAGGATGACGACAGCGTCGATATCGCTGTCCGGCGACGCTTCCCCGCGGCGGTAGCTGCCCTGCAAGCCGATAAAGACCAGCCGGGATCCAAAGCAGTCCTGCAGCCGGTTGACCAGCAGAGCCATCCAAGGCCCGATGTCGACAGGCATTATTCTTCCACCACGCCGGTCAGAATGTTGTATTCCGACAGGTACCAGGTGCCGCCGATGCGCAGCAGACGGGTTTCGCCGCGCAGATGCTTGCCGCCCGCGCTGCCGTCAATATGGATGTCAAAGGTGACGTCGGCGACGCTTTCCACCGCGCTGTTTTCCGCCTGTGCGGCGTTGAGAGCCGTCGAGCTGGGCTTTTCCTGCTCAACGATGTCGACGGCGACGGTGAAATCCGCACCGGCCCATTCGACGGCCTGCGATTGATAGGTCACAGCCATATTGGACACGCCGCCCAGGGTAAAGACCAGCTCAAAATCGTCGCGCAGCTTACCTTCGGGCAGGCACTCAGCCATTTTGTCTATATCGGCGTTATAAAGCCCTTCATAAAAGGCTTGCAGAACGCCCTGTACGCCGCCCCCGCTGCCGACGGCAAGACGGATAATGACGGCGACGGCGATGACGAGGACAACCGCCGCCGAAGCCAGAATGATTTTCCCTGTTCGGGCTTTACGGGGATCCGGCGCAGTCGTTTTAGCTTTGCTTTTGCTTGTGCTCATATGGTGTTTACTCCTTTTGCTTCGTCAGATTATTCCAGGCGCAGGATTTGACCGGCGCAGCGCGCGCAGCTTTCGGCGCGCTCGCGCGCATGCCGGGCCGTGCTCCCGCGCGCCAGGGCATACAGCTTGATTTTTGGCTCTGTACCCGAGGGACGCACAATGACGCGGCAGCCGTCGTCGAGGGTATAGCGCAGCACGTCGGAATGATGCCCGTCCAGGGCGGCGCTGAGAAAATCCTCGGCGTTCGCCACGCGGCGCCCGGCAACAGAGACAGGCGGCCGAGCCCGCAGGGAGGCCATGCAGCCATCGATGACAGCCCTGCCCTGCGTACCGGGCAGGGTGATGCTGACCGTCCTTTCGGCGTGAAAGCCGACCTCCCTTCCAAGCTCGTCATACCGGTCATGCAGCGTCAGGCCCCGGGCGTGCATCCGACAGGCCAGAGACGCGACGGCCAGGGCGGCCGATATGCCGTCCTTATCGGGCACGTCGGGGTTGAGACGGTAGCCAATGGCCTCCTCAAAGGCGAGGGGGACGGGACGGCCCAGGGCCGTCAGCCGTTCAGCGGCGGCCGACAGGTATTTGAACCCGGTAAAGGTTTCGGCAGCCTCGCCGCCGCGGGCGCGGGCCACTTTGGCGGCCATGTCGGTCGTGACAATGGTTTTGAGCAGGGTGCCGCCCGGCGACAGCAAAGCGTCGGTCAGCAGGACGCCGACCTGATTGCCCGTCAGCGGCCGCAGGACGCCGCAGCTGTCCCGCGCCCATACGGCGACGCGGTCGGCGTCCGGATCATTGGCCAGGATGAGGGCGGCGCGTACCTTTTCCGCAAGCTCCAGGGCCAGGGCAAATCCAGAGGGATCCTCTGGATTGGGGTTGGGCGTTGTGGGGAAATCGCCGTCCGGCTCCATCTGGCGCGCCACGCAATATATCTGCGTCAGCCCGGCGCGACGCAGCCCTTCAGGCGCCAGGCTGCCGCCGACGCCGTGAAAAGGGGTGTAGACAATAGGCAGATCAGGGCAGCGGGTGATGTCTCCCCAACCGCTGATACATCGCAGGGCAGACGAAAGAAAATCCTGCTCTAAATTTGGCTCGGCGGTGACGATAAGGCCGGACTGCACGGCGGCGTCGAAATCGGCGCGTGGAACAGCGTCCAGCGGATCGATTTCAGCCATCAAAGCGGCGATGGCGTCGGCGTCTCCATCGGCGATCTGCGCGCCGCCCGACCGGTAAACCTTGTAACCGTTGTAGGCCGGCGGATTGTGGCTGGCCGTGATACATATGCCGGCCGCTGTGCGCCGCGCGCGCACAGCGTAAGACAGCAGAGGGGTGGGCCGCGACCGTCCAATGAAAAAAACGGGGATTTTAAGCCCGGCCAGCACCTCGGCGGTCAGCCGGGCAAAGTCACCGCTGCTGCGGCGGCCGTCGAAGCCGATACAGACGCCTTGCCCGGCGGCGCCGCATTTCAACAGCCAAAGGCCGACGGCGTGCGTCGCCCATGCGACGGTGCGCGCGTTAAGCCGGCCGGGGCCGGGGCCCATCGTACCGCGGATCCCAGCCGTACCGAAGCGCAGGGGAGAGGAAAAGCCGGCCTCGACGCTGTCGGGCGTCAGCGCGCCCAGCTCGTCTCGCTCGTCGGGCGTCAGCGCGGGGCTGGCCATCCAGCGGCGGTATTCTGTTTGCAGATAATTGGTCATAGGCATTTCTCCTTCTCCCCATTATAAACAATAAAGCCGGCAAAAGCCAGAAAATATTTGTGTTTTTTTTATGCCTGCGTTATACTGGAACCAGAAATGAAAAAGACGGCGCGCCGTCCGCCGGAAGGAACGGCGCTGCGGCGCGGGCCGCGGCAAAGGGGGACACTATGCGCATCAGGGAAATCCGGCAGCTGCTCGACGCCCGCCTGCTGTGCGGCGAAGCCTTATTGGATGAGGAAATTCACACGGCCTGCGGGTCGGATCTGATGAGCGATGTTCTGGCATTCGGCGACGGGAAGATGCTGATCACCGGTCTCGTCAATCCGCAGGTCATCCGCACGGCCGAGATGATGGATATTCGCTGTATTGTCTTTGGCCGGGACAAAACGCCCGACGCCAACATGATTGAGATGGCCAGGGAAAGGGATGCCACCTTCAACCTGCTCATGGCTAGATCACTCGGTTTCGGGTCTAATGCTGCAA
>CAJMOV010000208.1 GCA_905215125.1 uncultured bacterium
GTTCTTTGCCGCTTTTTGGTCGGCGGTTAACCGCGGTCTCGGCCCGCGGAAGTATAGATAGAGCAGCACGGTGAAAAACAGGCCGAAAAGCAGAAAAAAGAGAAAAACCATCCACCGCTGGCGCAGATAATCCCTAATCATTGATGCAGTACCCCATGCCCTTGCGGGTCTGAATAAAATCGCTGAGACCGAAATCCTCCAGCTTTTTGCGCAGGCGATTGATGTTGACGGTCAGGGTGTTGTCGTCGACAAAGCTGTCGTCATCCCACAGCGCACGCATCAGCTCTTCGCGGGAAACAACGGCGTTTTTGCTTTGCAGCAGGGTGCCGAGGATGCGGTATTCGTTGCGCGTCAGCTCAATTTGCCTGCCGCCATAGCGCAGCGCGGCACCCTGGGGATCGAGCTCGGCCCCGCGGGCCGCGAGAGCCGGTGGCGCCGCGGGGTAGCGGTAGGCACGCCGCAGCAGGGCGGAGATTTTTGCCAGCAGCACTTCCATGGAAAAGGGCTTTTGCACATAATCGTCTCCCCCCATGCTCATGGCCATGACAATGTCCATATTTTCCCCTCGGGAGGAAAGGAAAAGCACCGGGACGTTGGATTTGCGCCGGATTTCCCCGCACCAGTAATACCCGTCATAAAAGGGCAGGGAAATGTCAAGCAGGACGAGCTGGGGCTGGTACTGGCGAAAAATATCCATGACGTGTTGAAAATCCTGGGCGATGGCAGCGTCGTAGCCCCAGCGGGACAGGTGCTCGCGCAGCAGCGCCGCGATGGTTGGGTCATCTTCCACGATGAGAATTTTATAGGCTTTGCACATGCTTCAGCATCCCTCCACGGGCGGCTTTTTTAGTCGATGAGCAGCTCCCCGGCCGCGTACAAAACGGCTTTGCCAGCCAGACGCACGCGCTCGCCGTCGAAGGCGCAGTGTAGCGTGCCGCCGCGCGGCGACGCTTGGCGGGCCAGTATTTCGCTCTTGCCCAGTTTCTTCGCCCAATAGGGGATGATATGGCAGTGGCCCGAGCCGCAGACAGGGTCTTCAGCTATGCCGCATTTGGGGGCAAAGGTACGTGAGACGCAGTCAAAATCCTTTCCCGCCGCCGTCACCTGAAGAAGCAGCCCATCCAGGGCCAGCACCTTTTGCTGATCGGGCTGGGCTGAACGCACCTGCTCTTCGCTCTCCATGACGCACAAAAGGTCGCGGCCCATCCATGCCTCGACTGGCCGCGCGCCGATAGCGGTCTCCAGCTCATCCGTAACGGGCACCTGCGTCAATGCGTAAGCGGGAAAGTCCATTTCAAAAAGCTCGCCCTTGCGCGTCACCGTCAAAAGGCCGCTTTTGGTTTCAAAGCGCAGCGCGGGCGCTTCGGTTTCATAAAACCGAAAGAGAACAAAGGCGGTAGCCAACGTCGCGTGGCCGCACAGGTCGATTTCGCCGCCCGGGGTAAACCAGCGCAAAGCATAGAACCCTTTGGACTGACGGACGGCAAAGGCTGTTTCCGAGAGATTGTTTTCCCTTGCGATTGATTGCATGACGCCGGCCTCTGGCCACTGATCCGCAATGCAGACCGCAGCGGGGTTGCCTTCAAAAGCCCTGTCGGCAAACGCATCGACAACATAATATTTCATATACCGCTTCCTCCTTAAAACACAAACGTATTGAGCAGCTCGGCCGCGCATAGGGCGGCAAAGGTCATTCCGCAAGTCCAAAGCACGAACGCAAGCATCCGTCCCCGCGTTCCGCGCGCCCGGGCGGCGAGACGCCATGAGGCAAACCCGATACAGAAGCCCAGCGTATTGACGACAATATCCCAAATCAAAGCTGCTCCGCCGCGTGACCATTTGCAAAAGCTCGGCCAGAAAAATTGCGGAACAGAATACGGCGGCGCGGAAAAACCGGCGAAGCGCGCCGAAGGCTTCTGGAAGCAAAACGCCGAAGGGTACGAAAGCGAGCACATTGCCCATGCTGAAAACCCACAGTGAGGATGGGCGCTTGGGCAACCACAGGGGGATACCCGTAAGCGTCAGCGAATACCGCATCCCGTCGTCCTGCGCCAGCGCACTGCGGCCAAAGGCCGGAAGCATCAGGGCCAGCACCAAAGGGACGTAGACCGCCAGCGCGGCGCGAGCTACCACCTGTTTTTGTTTATCGCCCATCAAACCGCCTCTTGTCTATTTTACCGCAAAAAGGCCGCAATGAAAAGAAGCGTAACGCGGAAAATCCCCGTTTGGCACATAGAGCTCTTACGCACCTACACCCTTCGACAGAAATATACTGCTGGGGAAGGAGTGTGAAGACCCATGCGCATCAAAAAAGGGATTGCTGCTTTGACTTTGCTGGCGGCAGCGGCGCTATCGGGGATACCGGCCGCTGCATTGGATGCCGGCGGAACCGCTATGCCGGGAATGGACGTCAGTGAATATCAGGGTGCTGTTGACTTTGCAGCAGCTGCTGCATCCGGAATAAAGGCGGTTTATATCCGCGCCGGCGGCGGGGCGGATTTTGTTGACCCGTATTTTGTCCGCAATACGCGCAGCGCCATACAGAACGGCCTGCATGTCGGGTTTTACTATTATGTCACCGCGAGGGATGAACAGGCGGCCCGCAGCCAGGCCGGCCGTTTTGCCGCGTTGATAGAAGACACCGGTTATGACTGTCGGCCCGTCATGGACTTCGAGAGCTTTTCCGGCTTGACGCGGGCGCAGGTCAATGCCATTGGCATGGCCTTTCTTGACGAACTGGAGAAGCGTACCGGCTGTACACCGATGCTGTATACAAATGCCGATGCGGCCAATCATACCTGGCAGAAGGCTGCGGGACGTTACCCACTATGGGTCGCAGAGTACGGACCGGATATCCCCAACGTCACATCGGGCATCTGGGATGCCTGGGCAGGCTTTCAATATGCGGACAATGGCCGCGTGCCCGGCGTCAGCGGCAGCGTAGATCTGGATTGGTTTACCTCCGCCGTGCTGCTTCGGGAGGAGGGGGAAAGCTCCTTTACGCGCTATACTGTGCGCCGCGGCGATACGCTGTGGGCCCTGTCCCGCCGGTATGGTGTCAGCATTGCCGCCATTGCGCAGGCGAACGGCATCGCAAACCCCAACCTCATTTACGTCGGACAGGTTTTGACTATCCCACAGTAACGGCCCTGTGAATCCTGCGGAAGAAGCGGACGTCGCCGGGACGGAAAATTAGGCAAATGACTATTGACATTTTCTCCCCCGGCTGGTAATTTACCAAGGGAAGCCAGACAGGGGAGGAATCGTAATTGCGCCGTACAAATGATTTGGGAAGAGATCCTATATTGCAGGTGGTCCTGCGCCTGTCCATCCCTACCATGCTGGCGCAGCTGGTCAGCGTGCTATACAGCATTGTCGACCGCATGTATATCGGCGCGGGCGTTGGGGATCTTGCGTTGGCCGGCGTCGGGGTCTGCGGCCCCATCGTCACCTTTCTATCTTCCTTTGCTTCGCTGGTCGGCTTGGGCGGTTCGCCCAACATGGCCATGCGTATGGGGGAAGGGGATAACAAGCAGGCAGGGCGCATCATGTGGAACGGCTTTGTTATGCTGCTGTGCCTGTCCGGTGTGCTGACAGCCGTATTTCTGCTGGGCCGCCACCAGCTGCTGATGTGGTTCGGCGCGTCCGAAGCGACCTTTGCCTATGCCAACACCTATATCACCATTTATATTTCCGGTACCTTTTTCGCCCTGATGGCGGGGGGGATGAACAGCTTCCTGATCTGCCAGGGCCTGTCCGGGCTGGGGATGGTGACCGTCATGCTGGGCGCTGTGCTCAACATTGTCCTTTACCCAATTTTGATTTTTGCCTGCGACATGGGGGTCGCCGGCGCCGTGAGCGCGACCGGTATTTCCCAGGCCGTAGAGGC
>CAJMOV010000209.1 GCA_905215125.1 uncultured bacterium
GTCCGTAAGCCCGGCTTCGTCAAGCAGCGCGTTGGCTTTTTCCAGATCTGTGGGATATGTCGTTACATCCACATCGCAGTAAGGCTTTGATGCGTCGTACAGCGTCTCGGCAGGGGTCTCTATGCCGTTAAAGATGGTTTCGGAGATCAGCTGCTGATCCACGGTATAGGCCACAGCCTGGCGCACTGCGAGACTGTCAAAGGGGGCTTTGGTCAAATTCATGGAAAGGAAGCGGGTCTGCTGGGTGCCTTCGCCAATACTCGTACCGTATTCGCCGGAGGACATCAGGTCATAAAAGCCGTCATAGCTCATGCGGGACGCGCCCAGGATGGCGTCGATTTCACCAGAGCGCAGCGCCAGCACTTTCGCGTCATTATCGGCGATCACTTTCACGCGGAAGGCTTCAACCTCGGGCTTCTCGCCCCAGTAATAGGGGTTAACCACAAAGGTATAGGTATTGTCCTCAAAGCTCTCGTACATATAGGGGCCGGTCCCCGCCGTTTTGTCCATGCAGTAGGTATACGCTTCCTCAGCGCCGTTTGCAAACGCCTCGTCATTGACAATACCGAGCGGCACGCACATGGTCAGGTCGTTGAGCGCGCCGTAATAGGGCTGAGTCAGCGTCATGACAAAGGTTTTGTCATCCGGGGTATCCATGCCGGCGATGATGGAGCTCAATTTCCCATAGGAGCCGTTATATGCGCCAAGGTTGGAAATGGCGCCCTCAAAGCTGGCTTTGACATCCGCGCTTGTCAGATCGCTGCCGTCGGAAAATTTTACGCCTTCACGCAGGGTGAAGGTATAGGTCATACCGTCATCGGAGACAGTCCAGTCGCTGGCCAGCTCGCCGACAAGCTGCCCTTCGGCGTCATATGTCACAAGCGTCTGGTAGAAATTGCGGGTCCAGTAAGCAATGCCGTAATTGACGGAGGTTGCCGGGCTGAGCACAGGGTAAAAGCCGGCGTCAAATGTCCAGCTTTCTGTGACGGTGATGCTTTTGTCCGTTTGCTCTTCGCCGGAAGAGCAGGCGGAGAGACAAAGCGTTAGTGCGAGCAGCAAGGGTAAAAGTCTCTTCATGGGATGTTTTCTCCTTTCGGTTTTGCCTGTTCTTGTATGAAAACGTCAAGACCCTGCGGGCTTGAACGCTGTCACCGATACTGCCGGCCGCAGATACTCCTGAACGAGTAGCTGCGTATAGGGCTGCTGTACCGATTCGGGCAGGAAAGGCCGCTTTAAGGCTTCCAGCACCTGCCCCTGCTTCATCACGAATATGGTGTCGGCGACATACAGGGCGACTTCCAAATCATGCGTAATGTAAACTGCGGTAAACCCGTGCTTTTCCTGCAAAGCCCGGATAAGGCTGAGCACCTGCTCGCGGCGGATGACATCCAGCCCGGCAGTCGCTTCGTCGAAAAATATAAAACGCGGCTGGACGCAAAGGGCCCGGGCGATGCAGATTCGCTTCTGTTCGCCGCCGGAAAGCTCGGACGGCCGGCGTCTGGAAATATCCGCGGGCAAATCGACCGCCTGCAAAAGCTCGCTCACCTTGTCCGGCGCTGCCTTGCGGCTGCAGAGCTTCATGACAAGCAGAGGCTCTGCTATGCTCTGGGCGACGGTCATGGACGGATCAAGGGCGCTTTTGCTGTCCTGCATCACCAGCTGCATCTTGCGGAAGCGCTGCTTTTCGCCAAAGGACAGCACTGGCTGGCCATCGAGCAGCACTTGGCCGCGATCCGGCTTTTTCAGGCCCAGCAGGAGATGAGAAAGGGTTGTTTTGCCCGAGCCGCTTTCGCCCACAATAGCGTATGTCCTGCCGTCCTCCAGGGACAGGCTGACGCCTTTGACGGCGTGCACCTGCGTTTTTCCGCGCCATCCGCCGGAGCAAAAGCTCTTGACGACGTCTCTGGCTTCAATCATTCGTTCACCTCCAGCATGGATGCGGAAATCAGCTGCCTTGTATGCGGGTGGGCTGGGGCGTTGAGCAGGGCTTCTATTGGGTTTGTCTCGACAATTTTACCCCCCTGAAGCACGGCCCCCTGACCGCCCAGCCGCAACGCCGAGCGGAAGTCGTGCGTCATCATGACGACCGCTGCGCCATGCCGTTTCATTTCCTTGAGAGAATTCATTGTGCTGACACGCAGCTGAGCGTCCAGCGCTGTTGTCGGCTCATCGGCGACGACGAGCCTGGCGTTTGTCATCAGCGCCATGGCGAACAGCACGCGCTGCAGCATGCCGCCCGACAGCTGATAAGGAAAGCTGCGATATACCCGCTCTGGCTCGGGCAGCTTTGCCTCCGTCAGCGCGGCGAGCGCACGGTCTCGGGCGTCCTTTTTCGGGCACAGCCCGTGGAGCAGCAGGATTTCGTACAGCTGCCGTCCTACTCGCATGGAGGGATCAAATGCAGTCATGGGGTTTTGCGGGATGTAAACCAGCTCAGCGCCATAGAGACTGCGCCGGACATGGTCAGATGCGGAGAGGATATCCTGGCCGTCGAGCAGCATTTGCCCGGAAATTTGAAATACGGCAGGCGAAAGCGTATGAAAAAACGCATTGCAGAGGGTGGTTTTTCCACTGCCGGACAGTCCGAGAAACTGAAAGCTGTCTCCGGCGTCCACGCTGAAGGAAAGGCTGTCCAGTAAAATGCGCCCGCTGCTGCGCAGGGAGACGGTAAAAGCCTTGACGTCAAACAGCATCAGCGTCCCTCCGTATTTTCCAGGATGTCCCGGAGCGCTTCGCCGAACAGGTTGAAGGCGCAGGCGGTCGCCGCGACGCACAGGCCGGGATAGATCAGCAGCGCCGGGTGCGCGTACAGCCCTCTGCGCGCTTCGTTTAGCATGGCGCCCCATTCCGGCGTGCCTGCGGAGAAGCCCATTCCCAGAAAGGCAAAGCCGGAAAGCATGATGACAGAGGAAGCTACGCCGGTGCTCATGTAAACCAGGTATTGCGGCAGAATGTTGGGAATCAGATGGCGCCATACCAGCCGCAGCGTGCCGCAGCCCGCCATCCGGCAGGCCAGCGGGTAGTCCTTGCCCAGCTCTACCAACGCATAGCCGCGCACCATGCGGACGAACCATGCCCACATGGCAAGCAGCACAGCGCAGACGGTGGCAAACAGCCCGTTGCCGATTACGCCTGTCAGCGCGGCCGCCAGAACGACGGCGGGAAAGGCCACGAATACATTGCACAGATATTGCACGGTCCATTGTACCGCTTTGGGGGCGCAGGCTGAGAAGCAGCCCAGCAGCAGGCCGACGAGCCCCAGCACTGCGACGACGGGCAGGCTGATGCCTAGGGAATATCGGGTGCCGTAGATAAGCCGGGAAAGCTCGCAGCGGCCCAGCTGATCGGTGCCAAGCGGATATTCCAGGCTGGGAGCGCTGTATTTACCCTGCAGATCCTGCTGCATGGGGTCGTGCGGCGCGAGCACATCGGCCAGCAGAGCGACTAAAAGCAGCAGGGAAATCAGCGTAAGCCCCGTCATTGCCTGGGGATTGTGAAGGATTTTTTTCATCAGCGTCATTGTACAGCCGCACCCCCTCTGTCCATCCACGGGCACAGCATGCGGTTTAAAAGCTCGCCCAGCATGTTGAATACTGCGTAAACTGCGGCGGCCAGCAGCAGGCAGGCGGCCAGGGCCGAAGCGTCGGACGCCAGCGCGCAGCCGAGAAGATAGGCGCCAAGTCCGTCCAGCGAAAAGACGCTTTCCACCAAAACCGTGCCGACAAACAGATATCCGACGTACTGCATGAGCAGGGTGACAACGGGCGGCATGGCGTTGCGCAGGGCGTGGCGAAACAACACCTCCTTACGGCTGAGGCCGCGCGTATATATATTTAGGTAAACGTTTCATTTTTATATCCTTTCTTCTAAATAATAAAAGTT
>CAJMOV010000210.1 GCA_905215125.1 uncultured bacterium
GGAGAAGGACGTTGAAGACGTCGGGATGGGCCTTTTCCACCTCGTCAAACAGCACGACGGAGTAAGGACGGCGGCGCACCGCTTCGGTCAGCTGGCCCCCTTCCTCATACCCGACGTATCCCGGAGGGGCGCCGATCAGTCGGGAGACAGAGTACTTTTCCATATACTCGCTCATGTCGATGCGCACCATGCTGCGCTCGTCGTCAAACAGCGCTTCGGCCAGGGCGCGGGCCAGTTCCGTCTTGCCGACGCCGGTGGGGCCGAGGAAGAGGAAGGATCCGATGGGGCGGTCAGGGTTCTGGATGCCGGCGCGGGAACGCAGGATGGCGTCGGCCACCTTCTGCACCGCTTCGTCCTGACCGATGACCCGCTTGTGCAGGATTTCATCCAGGTGCAGCAGCTTTTCGCGCTCGCCTTCCATCAGCTTGGAAACGGGGATGCCCGTCCAACGGGCGACAATACGGGCAATTTCCTCTTCGGTCACCTTGTCGCGCAGCAGGCTGTTGCCCTGATCGATGCTTTCGGCCAGCTCCTCCTGCTCGCGCAGCTGCTTTTGCAGCTCGGGAAGGCGGCCGTATTTGAGCTCGGCGGCGCGGTTGAGGTCGTATTCCGCCTGGGCGCGCTCCATCTGGGCGTTTGTTTGCTCGATTTCCTCGCGCAGCCTCTGAACCTTTTCGATGGCTTTCTTTTCATTGTCCCATTTGGCCTTCATGGCCTTCATTTGCTCGCGCATTTCTGCCAGTTCCTTCTGGATCTCCTCCAGATGCTCCTGGGAAAGGCGGCTGTTTTCTTTTTTAAGGGCCGCTTCCTCGATTTCATGCTGCATGATTTTGCGGGAGATTTCGTCCAGCTCGGCCGGCATGGAGTCAATTTCCGTGCGGATAAGGGCGCAGGCCTCGTCGACCAGGTCAATGGCCTTGTCGGGCAGGAAACGGTCGGAAATATAACGGTTGGACAGCGTCGCGGCGGCGATGAGGGCCTGATCCTGAATTTTGACGCCGTGGAAGACTTCATATCGCTCCTTCAGGCCGCGCAGGATAGAGATGGTATCCTCCACCGTCGGTTCGGGCACCTGCACGGGCTGGAACCGGCGCTCGAGCGCGGCGTCCTTTTCGATATACTGGCGGTACTCGTTGAGGGTGGTGGCGCCGATGCAGTGCAGCTCACCGCGGGCCAGCATGGGCTTTAAGAGGTTGCCGGCGTCCATGGCGCCCTCCGTCTTGCCGGCGCCGACGATTGTGTGCAGCTCGTCAATGAAGAGGATGATTTTTCCCTCGCTTTTTTTGACTTCGCCCAGCACGGCCTTGAGACGCTCTTCAAACTCGCCGCGGAATTTGGCCCCGGCGACCAGGGCGCCCATGTCAAGGGCGAAGATCTTGCGATCCTTCAGGCTGCCGGGCACGTCGCCGCGGACGATGCGCAGGGCCAAGCCTTCGACGATGGCCGTCTTGCCGACGCCCGGCTCGCCGATGAGACAGGGGTTATTCTTGGTCTTGCGCGACAGGATGCGGATGACATTGCGGATCTCGCTGTCGCGGCCGATGACGGGATCGAGCTTTTGGGCGCGCGCCATTTCGACAAGATCCTGGCCGTATTTTTTGAGCACGTCATAGGTGTCCTCCGGCGTATCGCTGGTGACCCGGGCCGATCCGCGGATATCCTTGAGCGCCGTCAGGAAAGCGGCTTCGGTGACGTTAAAGCGGGAGAAGATGCGCTTTACAGCGTCGGACGGCTTTGTCAGCAATCCAAGGACAAGGTGCTCGACAGAGACGTATTCGTCGTGCATCCGTTCGGCCTGGGCCTCTGCCTCGGTCAGCGCCTGGTCAGCTTCGCGGGAGATATAGATTTTATCCTGCTCGCGCGCGCCGCCCGACACCTTGGGCAAACGCCCGACGGCGGCAGCCGCTTCACGGGCAAAAGCGGCGGCGTCGACGCCCATACGGGTCAAAAGCTGGCTGCACAGGCTGTCTCCCTCCGCCGTCAGGGCGGCGAGAAGATGCTCCTGCTCAACCTGGGGGTTGCCGTATTCAATGGCGAGACGCTGGGCGTTCTGCAACGCCTCGGTGGATTTCTGGGTCAGTTTCTGCACGTTCATGCTTATTCACTCCTTCATCAAGAGAAAAGGGTTTACAGGGTGGGCTTTCCGCTTTTCAGATAAGCGGCGTAACGGCGGCCGACTTCGGCGGCCGCTTCCTGCGGGCTGTCAAGCCGGTCAAAGTACAGGCGCAGCGCGCCGTCGAACAGCGTGACGTAGTCGGCGATGCTCTGGCCCAGGTTTTCACTCGTCCAGCCGTCCCCCTCCGGGATAAAAAGACGGGTATACCGGCCGGGTCCGATTTCGCCGCGGCTGCGGCCCAAAAGCCGCTGCTCCAGCCCGTCCCACAGGGCGAAAAAACGGGCGGCATCCTCCAGCAGCACCTCGCTGCGGGTGCGCAATGCGGCGCGCAGACGGCCGGCCGGCCCGTCGTCAGCGCGAAACAGCTCGACCGAGTAGCGGACGGTGGGGTTGTATTTATACCGGATGGCTGAACGCAGAATCATGCCGCCTGACGACGGAGGGGCGATAAGCTGCATGTCGTCCCCCTGCCCCAGCAGGCGGCAGGCAGTTTCCAGCACCTGCTGCATCCGCATTTCCGGCGTAGTATAGGACAGGTATCCGGCCAGAATCTCATCGGCGAGCGCCGAACGGCTGACGCCCCGCGCGTAGGCGGCGCGATCCAGCCTGTCGATGACCTCGTCAGTTAAAATCAGGCTGTAAACGCTCTTTTTCAATAAGGCTCCCTCCTTTGAGGTACAATTAAATTATACCACACATTATTAACGTGTCAATATTTTTATTTAATTTTTACAACACGTTTACAGTTGCACGACCTGCGCCGCTGTGATACAATAGCAGCATAAAAAGGGGGAGTATGGTACTATGCTGCTTTCATCACAGCCGCGCGTCCGGCTGCTGCACCAGGAGACGCCGCTGGAGGCCCTGTCCCGTCTGGGGGCTGCGCTGAATCTGCCGCTTTACTGCAAGCATGACGACGTCATGCCCCTGGGCATGGGGGGAAACAAGGTACGGTCGCTGGAGTTCTGGCTGGGCGAGGCCCTTTCCCAAGGCTGCGACACCATTCTGGTCGGGGGCCTGCCCCCTTCCAACCTGTGCCGGCTGACGGCGGCGGCCTGCGCCCGCCTGGGGCTGCGATGCATTGTCGTGCACAACGCGGACGAACCGGCCGAAGGGGAAGCTGCCACCGGCAACGCCCTGCTGAACCGGATTCTGGGTGTGGAAACAGAGTATTGCGGAAGGGTCGACGAATACGCCCGCAGGGATTACATCAAGCATTTGGCGGCCGGGCTGAGGGCCCAAGGCTCCAGGCCCTACATCATCGGGGATGAGGTTGTGGGGGCACTCGGCTACGTTGCGGCAGCCGTCGAGCTTTGGGGCCAGGCAGAGCGGCAGGGACTCGCGCTGCGGCACGTCTTTATCAGCGCGTCGGCCGGGCCGACCGAAACGGGGCTGCTGGTTGGGCTGTGCCTGCTGGGCGGGATAACGGCCCACCTCGTCAGCGTCGAGTATGACGAAAAGACCTTCTGGCGCATTGCGGACGGCATTTTCGACGGGCTTTCGCAAAGGCTGGGCGTCAAGCCGGCGCGCGGGATGCGCGATATCGCGCGCTTTTACGGCGGCTATCTGGGCGACGGGTACGCCAGGCCTACGGAGGGCGCGCTCGAGGCGGCGCGGACGCTGGCGCGCACTGAGGGTATTTTTGCCGAGACCGTTTACAATGCCAAGGTGGTGCATGGTCTCCTGGATCTGGCGCAGAAGGGGGCGCTGCCCCAGGGCGAGGCCGTCTGCCTGTACCACACCGGCGGCTCCCCC
>CAJMOV010000211.1 GCA_905215125.1 uncultured bacterium
GACCCCCCAGCGCAGACGGGGCAGCCACAGCCCGTCCGGCAGCAGGGATAAATAGGTCAGCGCCAAAAGAACTGCGGCGCACAGCACAGTCAGGACCGCTTTCCACCTGCTCTTCTTTTCCACGCGCATCTTTCATCGCCCCCTGCCGCACAATGTACTATTTTACAGTGTATCACATCCATCCCCGGCTTGTAAATGCCCTTTTACACCTGACCGTTGCAAAGACCCGCCCTACATAGGGCGGGCCAGCATATTGCCAAATGCGGTATACGGTACCAAAAAAGATGGGATTCCCAAGCTGCGGGTCCCCAAGACGCCGACCGGATAATAAAAGACAAAGCCGTCGTCCGCCAGATAATAGCCGTAAAGCCGCCTGCTGCGCTGAATAGCGCGGCTGAAATACCCGCTGGTTCCGTCCTTGACCTGCTGCGTCATCTGCCGCGCGATTTCCTCGCAGGCGACGTGTGTCCACGGGCTTCCGGGATGAAAGAAGAACCCTGCCGGCACAATCCGGGGCGGGCGCGCCGGCGATAGCGTCCATGTCTGCGACATGCGCTGTAAAGCGCTGCCCCCTTCCCCCATTTCCGCAAATGAATCACTGAAAATGGACAGAAGCCGGCCGTCGTTATACATGACGCTGAAGGATCGGCCAACCTGCAGGGGTACAAAGCCCTCCCCCAGCCGGCTTTTCTGCCGCATGGCTTCACGCAAAGGCCCCTGCGTGCTGAAGCGATACAGCTCCTCCGCCCGCGCGCGGTAAAACGCGCTGACAGTCCCGCCGCCGGGACAGCCCGAAACCTGGGGATATTCAATATCAACGTGCAGCGCCCGGACGCCGCCCTGCCCCAAGTCGCCGGAAATGCTGCCCGTCTCAACCTGCGCCGGCTGTCTTGTGTTTTCCGCCATATTGCCACCACCTTACCCTATTTTATTTCCCATTCCCGGCGTTTGCGTGCAAAGGCCGGGTTTCCCGTTGCCCGTTGGCCGGCGATATGGTATAATATCAGATGCAGACTGGCTGAGCGATACCGCCGGGGCTGCGGTCTCGCCATCCGCAGGCAGATTGGCGGCGCCCTTGCGGCCTCGCCGGGCGTTTTGCTTTTCTGCCATGGAACCTAATTGTACACCAAAGCCGCCCGCTTTGCACGGACCAGATTTTAGAGATATATTATTTATAGCGGGATTGGAGGGATACCATGCCAAGATATGGCTATATCCGCGAACAAAAGGACATCCGTTATCTTATTTTGTTCTGTATGTCCTTTCTCCCGTTCGCCATCAGCGAATCCGATTTGCTGGAAATTGTCTTTATCGACGACGGTTTCGGTTATTTCGAGTTTTCCGAAGCCTTCCACGCCCTGCTTGAACAGGGTCTCATTGCCGAAGTCGACACCGGCGCAGAAAAGCAATACATCCTGACCGGACGCGCCCAGAAGGTGCTGGAGGTTTCGCAGAACGAGCTGCGCCAAAGCGTCCGCGACAAGGCGCAGGCCGCCGCCATCCGCGTCGTGCGCAAAATCCAGCGCGACGCCACCATTAAAACCGGCCGTACAGAAAACGAAGACGGCACTTTTAACGTCACACTGGAGATCACGGGCAGTAAGGGGCTGGTCGCCGGCGTCAACATGATGGTGTTCACCCCCCGTCAGTGCACCCTGCTGGAAGAGAATTTCCGCAAGAACGCCGAATCTATTTACCAGCAGATGATCACCCTGCTCTTGAGTGACAGCAGCGATAAAAAGGAGGGCCAGGCATGAGCAGACACCTCGCCCAGCCGCAGCGCCGCCCCGGCAGCCGTCCCCGCCGTTCCAGACGGCGCGGCCCAGACCGCCGCGCCATTTTGGTCGTCGCCCTTCTAGCCGCCCTGGCCGCTGTCCTTTTGCTCGTTCTCAACACCTGCGGCAAGCAGGAAGCGCCCCCGGACATCCCTGACGATCCGGAACCCACGCCGCCCCCTGTCGTCGACGAGCCTGAACCGCAGCCCGAGCCGGAGGGGGACGTCAATCCCTTGACCGGCCTATATGACGGCATCAGCGAAAGCGCCATTGGCCGCCGCCCCGTCGCTCTCATGGTGAGCAACAGCTACGACAGCCTGCCCCAGTGGGGCATCAGTCAGGCCGACATTATTTATGAAATGCTGGCCGAAGGACGCATTACCCGCCTGCTGGCCATCTTCCAGGATCCATCCAAAATCGAAGCGCTGGCTTCCATCCGTTCGGCGCGGCCTTATTTTATCGACATTGCGCAAAGCTACGGGGCTGTTTACATGCACTTTGGCGGCAGTGTGCCGGCTTATGACGCCATCGCGTCGAGAAAGGATCTGCTTTCGGCCGACGGCATCCGCGGCGGCTGGGAAGGCAGCCTGTTTATCCGCGATCCCGAGCGGCGCAAGCAAATCGGCTATGAGCACTCCGTCTACACCGATGGTGAGAAAATCGAAGAAGCCCTGCCCAAAATCAGCGATGATCTTTCCCTGTCCGGCTCTCCCTCCGCCTTCTGTTTCGGCGAACAGCATTCCGCCCGGGGCGGCACGCCGGCCAGTAAAATCACCGTTACTTACAGCAGCCGCAACCAACCGTGGTATGAGTATGATGCAGCGTCGGGACAATACCTGCGTTTTCAGTACGGCGAAGCGCATATGGACGCCTATCAGGATAAGCAGGTCTCGGTCAAAAACCTTTTCGTCCTGCGTATGGCGACGCGCGATGTGCCGAATAACGCCCTCGGCCTTGTCGAGGTAACGACGACGGGGAGCGGCAGCGGTTATTACTTCTGCGACGGCAAAATGACGGAAATCACCTGGGAAAAGGACGCTTACAACGCCCCTATCCTGTTCTTTGACAAAAATGGCGACGAGCTGACCGTCTGCCCCGGGCAGACCTTTGTCTCGGTCGTAACCGAAACGGCCGACGTCACCATCGAATAAGACAGCAGCAGGCGTCCGGGCTATCCCGGACGCTTTTTTGTCTGCATAAAAAGCAGCCGGCCCCTTGTTCAGGACCGGCCGCTTGCTTTTTACCGTTCTTCGCGGAAATAGGGGTTGCCCAGACTGGCGGGCGGCTGATTTTCACGCTTATGCTTGAAGCTGACAAAGATAAGCACCAGCACCGTCGCGACATAAGGCAGGGTGTCGTAAAGCTGGGTCGGTATACCCAGCGAGACGTAAAGCCGCATGATGGAAAGCGCGCCGAAGACCAGCGAGCCAATGAGGGCGCGCGCCGGGCTCCACATGGCGAAGATGACCAGGGCGACGGCAATCCACCCCTTGCCGCCTACACAGTCGTGCACCCAGGTGCCGCCGCACGTCACCATGACGACGTACATGCCGCCGATACCGCCGATACCACCACCGATACAGGTGGCCAGGTATTTATAGCGGGTGACGTTGATGCCTGCCGCATCGGCTGTCTGCGGATTTTCGCCGACGGCCCGCAGACTCAGTCCCTTCCGTGACCGCCGCAGGAACCACGCCATGGCCACAGCTAAGGCAATCCCCAGGTATACCAAGATGTTATAGCTGAACAGCAGCTTGCCCACATAGGGGATGTCGGACAGTACGGGAATGTGCAGCCCGGCGAAGGCCGCCTTGACAGTATCGCCAACAGCGGCGTATCCCGACTCTGACTGGTTCGCCATAACCTCGCCGAAAAAGTTGGCAAAGCCGGTGCCGAAAATGGTCAGCGCCAGACCGGTGACGTTCTGGTTGGCACGCAGTGTGACAGTCAGCAGGCTGAAAATTGCGGCGCCGAAAGAGCCGCAGACGAAAGCGCAAACCACGGCGATAATCAGCGCCAGTATCCCTGACGGCGACGATACCGCCTGTTCATAGTAATAAGCGCCGGCCAGCCCGGCAACAC
>CAJMOV010000212.1 GCA_905215125.1 uncultured bacterium
CGGGTGCGCAGCTCTTCCAAAAACTCGGGCGCGAGGGTCTCGTGCAGCTCTTCGGGCACATAGCGCAGGGCGTTTTTGAGCGCGACGCGGGTCTGTTCCGGCGTCAGGCAATAGCCGCGGTCAGGGGCGCGGCGGATGCCGGGGACAAAATCAGGCATGTCGGGCAATTCCGGCCCCAGCTTGATGGTCATGGCGTTATCAATGGCTTTATTGCTTAACATCTGTTTTCCCTCCTGGTTTGACGGCTGCGGGCAGGGCAGGGGAAGATCCCCTCCCCACCCATTCTATCATATCAGCTTGCGGAAATTATTTCAATGCCCCGCATACACTTTCGGCGGCGGCCAGCACGCGGCCCGATTTGACCATTTCGTCAAACTTGATCATTTCATAGTGCATGACGACGTCCCGGTCGATGGGCTTTACTTCTCGCCGCACCATGTCATAGACGGCGCGGGTGGCGGGGGCCAGCTTGCCCTCGTCGCGGAAGGTGATGGCCTGGGTGGCGGCAAACAGCTCGATGGACAGCACCTTTTCGCTGTTGTCCAGGATCATGCGCGCCTTGCGCGCCGCCGTGGTGCCCATGCTGACGTGGTCCTCCTGATTGGCGCTGGAGGGAATGGAGTCGACGCAGGCAGGGTGGGCGTAAACCTTGTTTTCCGATACCATGGACGCCGCGGCGTACTGGGTGATCATAAAGCCGGAGCAGACGCCGCCGTGGGCCGTCAGGAAGGCGGGCAGGCCGGACAGCTGCGGGTTGACCAGGCGCTCGATGCGGCGCTCGGACACGTTTGCCAGCTCGGCGATGGCCATGCCGGCCATGTCCATGGCGATGGCGACCGGCTGGCCGTGGAAGTTGCCGCCCGAAATGGCTTCATCCTCGTCGGGGAAGATGATGGGGTTGTCGGTGACGGCGTTGATTTCACGCGAGAGCACGTCCCAGCAGTAGCGCAGCGCGTCGCGGCTGGCGCCGTGGATCTGCGGGATGCAGCGGATGGAGTAGGCGTCCTGTACCTTGTCGGGGTTTTTATCGTGGGCCAGATCGCTGCCCTCCAGCAGGCGCAGCATGTTTTCCGCCGTGTCCTTCTGGCCCTGATGGCCGCGCAGATCGTGCAGCTTGTGGTCAAAGGCTTTCTTGATGCCGAGGGAGGCTTCCGTCGTCAAAGCGGCGATGACGTCGGCCGTGCGGCTCAGGCGGACGGCGTCGTAGACGGCGAGCGTGCCGATGGCCGTCATGATCTGGGTGCCGTTGATGAGGGCCAGGCCCTCCTTGGCGGCCAGCTCGACGGGGGCAATACCGGCCTTTTTCATGGCTTCCGCCCCGGGGAGGATGCTCCCCTGGACTTCGGCATGGCCTTCGCCCAGCATGACAAGGACCATGTGGGACAGGGGGGCCAGGTCGCCGCTGGCGCCCAGCGAGCCCTTTTCCGGGATGACGGGGTGGACGCCGGCGTTGAGCATGTCGACCAGCGTTTGCAGCGTCGACAGCCGGATGCCGGAAAAGCCGCGGGACAGGGCGTTGCACCGCAGCAGCATGGCGGCGCGCACCACCTCGCGCGGCAGGGGGGCGCCCATGCCGCAGGCGTGGCTGATGATGAGGTTGCGCTGCAAATCACGGGTTTCATCTGCTGAAATGAGGGTATCGGAAAATTTTCCGAACCCCGTCGTCAGGCCGTAGACGACGGCCCCCTCGCTCAGCTTCTTGTCGACGTAATCGCGGCAGGCCGACACCTTTTTCTGTGCGTCTGCGTCAATGCGCACGCGCGCACCTTCACGGGCGACGGCGATAACCTCCTCAATGGTCAGCTTCTGTCCGCAAATGACAACTTCCATTCTTTCTCATCCTTTCTGCATCGTCGGCGGCTGTTTACAGCAAAAGTTTAATTGGTCTAATCCATATATCAAGTGATATACCAAAATTATACCTGTGCCCCCCTGCAAAGTCAACGAAGTCAAGGCGGTTGGGATAAAAAAAGCCCACTGTCCGCCCTTTTCTCTTTTTTCTTGCATTTTGCCGCTGGAGTTTTATAATAATACTGTACCAATTTTACCCGGGCTTTACCAAGGAGGGCGGGCATGGAATTCAAGCTGGACGGCGACAGTCCCCTTTACAAGCAGATTGTCGACCAGATACTCAGGAAGATCAAAAGCGGCGAGCTGCCGCCCGGCTCGCGCCTGCCCACCGAGCGCGAGCTGGCGAGCGAGCTTTCCGTCGCGCGCGGCACCGTCAAGAAGGCCTATGCCGAGCTGGCGGACAACAATATCATCGAGGTCATCCAGGGCAGCGGCAGCTATGTGTATAGTGAAAAGCAGACCTTCAGCGGCGAACGGCGGCGCATGGCCATCAGCCTGATTGAAGAGCTGCTGACCAAGCTGTCCTATTGGGATTTCTCCCTAAAGGAGACGTCTACCCTTATCCGCATGTGCCTGGTGCGGCGGGAAAGCGCCGGCTGGATGGTGCGCGTCGCCGCCATTGACTGCAACCCGGAATCGCTGTCCATCTTCAAGCGGCAGCTGTCCTATCTGCCCAACATCGATCTCACGCTGTTTTCCGTAGACAGCATTATTTTGACCGACAACGCGCCCAGCCTGTTCACCTCCTTCGATCTCATCCTGACGACCGAGACCCATTACGAGCAGGTCATGGGCAGCCTGTCCGGCTCGGGGCTACGGGCGCTGCCGGTATCGGTTGGTCTGCGCAACCAGACCATTGTCGACCTGTCCACCCTGCCAGAAAAATGCGCCATTGGCATTTTCTGTGTCAGCAACAAATTCGCCAACCTTATTTCCCAACAGATCGCCGCCTTCCGCAGCGTTTCCCGGCCCCTTCCCGTCTGCTTTGAGGGGGACAGGGCTTCGGCCGAGCGCTTTCTGCGCAAGCTGGACTGCGTCGTTGTCAACCCCGGCTCGGCCCTTCTGCAGCCCGATTTGTTTGGCGACGTCGGGCAGCGGTTTATCGACCGCGGCGGACGCATCATCCCTTTTGATTATCTCATCGACCGCGGCTCGCTCATCCATATCGAGGAGGAGATAGACCGCGCCATGAAAGAAAAGCTGCCTTTCCCCGCCGATAAAGACTGACCCGGGCCGGGCCCGGCAATTTTATGACAGGCTGGTGGTTTTGTGTTTAGTAAAGAGGATCTGAAAAAGCTCATCCTCCCCCTGATTGTCGAGCAGCTGCTGGCCGTCACCATCGGCATTGCCGACGCCGTCATGGTTGCCAGCGCGGGCGAGGCGGCCATTTCAGGCGTGTCGCTCGTCGATTCCATCAACCTGCTGCTCATCAACATCCTGTCGGCGCTGGCGACGGGCGGCGCCGTCGTCGCGTCGCAGTACCTGGGGCGCGGCGAGCCGTGGAAGGCGTGCACCGCAGCCAAGCAGCTTATTTTCGCCTGCGGGGTGCTTGCCGCCGTCGTCTCCGCCGGGGCGCTTGTTTTCCGCACCCAGCTTTTGGGGGCTCTGTTTGGCGCGGCGGAAGCCGACGTTATGCAAAACGCGCAGACCTATTTCTTTTATTCGGCGCTTTCCTATCCCTTTATCGCCGTCTATAACGCCGGCGCGGCCCTGTTCCGTACCATGGGCAACTCGCGCATTTCCATGCTGACGTCGGCATGCATGAACGTCATCAACGTCGTCGGGAACGCCATTTTGATTTTCGGCTTCTCCATGGGGGTTGCGGGCGCCGCCATCGCGACGCTGATTTCCCGCATTTTCGGCTCCGCCGCCATGGTTGTCCTGCTGCGGCGGCCGACGGGCGCTATCTTTGTGCGCGACTGGCGCAGGTTCTCCCTCGATTTCGGCATGATCAAAAATATTTTCCGC
>CAJMOV010000213.1 GCA_905215125.1 uncultured bacterium
GGCATGTCCCGTATTCTCTATTGCTGGGCGCGGTCATCCATCGTCCGTCGTCACCGTCGTCGCTGTCCATGCTTTCCTCTCCTTCCTGCGTTTCTGCTGTTATTATAGCCGAGGCCATCCGCCTTTGTCAACAGACAAGCCGGGCCCCATCCGGGGCCCGGCCTTTTCTCCGCCTTATTCCAGATTGAGCCTGCGGGAGAGCAGGTGGTTTGTCAGCAGGAAGCAGGCGGCGATGATGGCGGCTTCATACAGTATAGCCGCCCACATGCCCAGGTGCATGAAAGAAGCCGCATTGAGCGCGTCCATCCAAGCGAAAATCCTAGTATTATGCAGCAGGAAAGCAAGCAGACGGATGCCAAGCGTCGTAATCAACTGAATAGCTGTACTGACAACAAGTACCGCGCCAAAGCTGGCCAACAGCTTTTTATGGGGGAACTGGTGCCCCAGCGCAATGGCCAGGTAAATACAGGCGATACCGGAAATAACGGCGGCCAGTATCAGGACAGTCAGCTCGGCAAAAAAGCCGAAGGGAGACGTCCCCAGCGCCAGACGCATATTTTCCATGGTATGCTGCCACGCTTCGGGGAAGACGCGCAGGTCATTGATACCCAGCGCCATGACCAGAACGCTCAATACGGCGACAATGCCGCTGACAACATTCCAGACGCAGGAGGCCAGCAGCTTGCTGGTGATAAGCTGCCACGGCTTGACCGGCAGGGTGAACATGAGATAGCCCTCGTCGCCCAGCAGATTTTTGTAAAACCGCTGGATGGTAATGAGCAGCGTCGCCACCGCTATGCCGACCAGGGTAAATACGTACAGCATCATAGTGATTCCCTGCGGCAGGGAAAACTCGTTGGGACGCAGGATGAAAAAGATTTTGTTGATGATGGTGAAGAGCAGCAGCACCGCAAACAGGGGCAGGAAAGTGCGGGCCGTCGCCTTGATTTCGTATTTGAACAGTTTGCCTAGCATTTGAATACCTCCCTGAAAAGGGCGTCGACACTCTTGCCCTCTTTTTCGCGGATGTCGTCGACAGACGACTGCAGCACAATTTTCCCCCCGGAAATAAAGACCACCTCGTCCAGCACCTTTTCGACGTCGGCGATCAGGTGCGTGGAAATGACCACCGTGCTGTTTTCCGCATAGTTGCCGATGATAGTGTCCAGAATATAGTCGCGCGCAGCCGGATCGACGCCGCCGATGGGCTCGTCGAGCAGGTACAGCTCTGCGCTGCGGCTCATGACCAGGATAAGCTGCACCTTTTCCTTGGTGCCTTTGGACATGGTTTTCAGCTTGTCTTTGCGGCTGACTGACAGTCGATCCAGCATGTCATAGGCCTTGGTCGGGTCAAAGTCGCTGTAAAAGTCACGGAACATGTCGATGATTTCCCCGGCCGACATCCAGTCGTTGAGATAGCTGCGCTCGGGCAGGTAGGACACCATTTCCTTTGTGCGCACTCCGGGCTCGCGCCCGTCAATAAGGATTTGCCCGGCCGTAGGCGTCAGGATGCCGGCCGTCATTTTAATCAGCGTCGTTTTGCCGCTGCCGTTGGGGCCGAGCAGGCCGATGATTTTGCCCCGGGGCAGGGTCAAATCGACGTTGTTGAGCGCCAGCTTTGAGCCGTAGCTTTTGACCAGCCCTTTACAGGTCAGGATTTCATTCATTGCTTGTTCCCTCCATACTCTCGATCAGTGTACGCGCCGCTTTGCGGGTGTATCCCAGCTTTTCCATTTTGCAGAAGAAGTCGTCTATAACTTCCTGCGCAAGGCTTTGCTTGACTTTGTTTATCATGGCGCTGTCCTCTGTGACAAAACGCCCGCTCGTGCGCTCGGAATACAGCAGCCCTTCCCGCTCCAAATCGGTCAGCGCGCGCTGCATGGTGTTGGGGTTGACCGCGGCTTCGGCCGCCAGCTCGCGGACGGATGGCAATCTGGTCCCCACCGGGTAGATACCTGCGATGATGCGCAGCTTGATCTGCTCGGCTATCTGGACGTAGATGGCCCTGTCGCCGCTGAAGTCCCAGGTCATGTTGTCGCCTCCTGTATTATTGTATTAACTATCTGATACAATAATACAATCATACAGTTGCTTTGTCAAGTACTTTTTTCAAATTTTCTTTCCGCATAGAAAAAGGACGCCTCCCGGCGTCCTTTTTTCCTTCTTGTCATGCCCGCCCGACGATGAGCTCGACGGCGCGGGCAAAATGCTCCCACTGTTCCCTTTTCTCTTCCAGCAGACGCCGCCCCTTGGGGGTCAGGGCGTAGTAGCGCCGCTTTTTCCCGGCCGGGCTTTCCTTTTCATAGGAACGCAGGGCCCCTTCCTTCTCCAGCCCATGCAGGATGGGGTACAGTGTGCCCTCTTTCAGCTGAAAGGCGTTTTCCGACCGCAGGGCAAGGTCAGTGATCATCTGGTAGCCATATTTATCGCTTTCGCGCAGCAGGGACAGCACCAGCAGCGTCGTGCTGCCGGACAGCAGGCTTTTATCCATTTTCATTCCGCTTTTCACTCCAAACCGATTCTGTTCTGGCGATTTCCACGCCGTTTTCGTTGTATCCGATGGCGCCGAGACAATTGTGGGCAAGCAGATCGTCGTAGACATCAGTAAAATCTGCTCTGGCATCCTTTAGATCGAAGCTGGCGATAAAAACCCCGTCTTCTGTTTCCTCCGCTTCTGATAAGACATAGGTGTCAAAGTCCGACTCGTAGCCCCCCGAATCATAAAAGATATCTACCGCCGCAATGTCGGGGTTGGTGGCCACAACAGCCACCGTCATCCGGTTAAGCCCCACCTCTTCGTCGGTACAGCCGTACAGGGGGATGACGGCCATGCCGTCGCGATCGTCATACTTGAGCACATAGCGGCTGGGGCCGAAATGGACGGTATTGCCCACTTGCTCGCGCATCATGCTCATGGCGCCGACGGTGTCCTCATACCGCAGCAGATACAGCTTTTCTTCCGCTTCAGCACCCCAGCGCCCACAGCCGTCCGGCACCGGTATTACGGCGATGATTTCGGCCTTGTCAGCCAGACTGCGCCGCAGGGAGTAATGCAAGTCCTGTTCCCACGACAGGTAGGGAAAGCCGCGGCTTGCGTAAAACAGCAACACGGCCAATACAATGGCGGCGATGTTTAAAAGCGCCCGTGTGCGGTATTTTAGCTTGCTGAATTGGGGCCTAGCCATTCTGTCCTCCTCCTTCCATGGAAAAGTCCAGGCTCCATTGCACGCCGTAGTCGTCAAAGCTCAGGGTGAAGCTGGTCGCTTCAGGGTCGACCGCGCTGATCCACAGCTCGTAATAACTGACAAAGGATCCCGACCATGCGACGTTGCCGCACGTCTCGCGGTCGTCGGGGTTTCGAGACACGCCGCGCGGCGGGTAGACATTGCCAAGGTTATCGACCGTAGTCATATTGTTATGAAACATCGGGTTCTGCTGCCAAGGGTTGAGACTGCTGACCCGCAGGACAAACTGAATTTGCCGCCAGTCATCATACCCCTCTGTATTTGAGGCGAGAAGGGCCGCCCGCTCGATGGAGATGGTGTACCCCGCCGCTTTTGCCTTGTCCTGTGGCGTGACGTCGGCCATTACCGTATAGGTGCTCCCCTCCCCGGGCAGGACGTGTTCGGCAATATCCGCATCAGTGTAAAAACCGGGATCGAGAAAATCAATGGTCCCGACGACCAGCACCCACCCCAGATAAAAAGCGGCAATACCGGCCAGTATCCGGGTGTACTTCCACAAATACATGACTGCGGTCACAGTGGTGTGGCAGCCCCCCGGTTGGATGGAAACAGCTTGG
>CAJMOV010000214.1 GCA_905215125.1 uncultured bacterium
CGCCGATGCAGGTGGCCGCGCCGCCGAAGGGCTCGATCTCCGTGGGGTGGTTGTGCGTCTCGTTCTTGAACATCAGCAGCCATGGCTCGGGCTTGCCGTCAACGTCGGCAATGATGCGGACCGAGCAGGCGTTGATTTCCTCGCTTTCGTCGACGTCCCTCAAAACGCCGCGCCTTTTCAGCGCCTTTGCGGCAATAGTGGCAATATCCATCAGGGTGACGGGCCGGGCTTCCGCCCCGTCGCCATAGACCTCGCGCCGGGCGGCCAGATATTCGTCATAAGCGACGCGCACGGCGGGATCTTCAATCTCCGTTTCCGTCAGGTGGGTGGAAAAGGTGGTGTGGCGGCAATGATCTGACCAGTAGGTGTCGATCATGCGCAGCTCAGTCAGCGTGGGGTCGCGGTCCTCGTCGATAAAGTACCGCTGCAAAAAGCGCAGATCATCCAGATCCATGGCAAGGCCATAGCGCTGGCGGATGCCTTCCAAATCGGCGTTGTCCGCCGTCAGGCCGTAAAGCGTTTCGACGTCGGGCGGGGCGGGGTAATCGGCCTGCAGGGTGCGGGGCTTGGCGAACGACGCTTCACGGCATTCGACGGGGTTGATGAGGGCAGCGCGCACCCTGTCCATATCGGCATCGGACAGCGCGCCTGTCAGCAGGTAAACGGTGGCGGCGCGCACCAGGGGGCGATCCCCCTGCGTCATCAGGGCGATGCACTGGGCGCAGGAATCGGCCCGCATGTCAAACTGGCCGGGCAGCGCCTCGACAGCGAGCGCTGCAGCGCCGTCCGGAATTTCGATGGTCTCGTCATAAACGTAATCGGCCGCCGGTTCGGAGAAAACGCCGGCTTTTGCCATTTCATAGGTCTCGTCGTCGATGCCCTCCACATCGTACCGGCATAGGATGCGGACGTCTTCCAGGGCGTTCAGCCCATCCTCGGCGCGCAGCTGGGCCAGTAGGCCGCGGGCGGCGACGTCAAAGCCGGGCATTTTTTCCGTGTAACAGCGGTAAACCTTGGGTTTGGCCATGATTTATCCTCCTTTGCCGCAGGCAGGGCCTACGACCAGTCGATTTGCGGGCCGCGGCGAACGTCGGCCCCCCGCTTGGGGGCGCTCACGCCCGGGCGTCGGCCCATGGCAGCGTCCTTTTGGGCGATATCCTGCCGGTAGAAAGCGCCGTGGAAGGCGATTTTTCGTATTCCAGCGTAAGCGCCGGCCACAGCGCCCGGCAGGGTGTCGGAAACGGCTGAAACGCCTAAAACCCGTCCGCCCGACGTCACCAGAAGCCCATCCTTCCGAGCTGTGCCGGCATGGTAGACGGCGCAGCCGGCGCTTTCCGCCTCATGTACGCCGAAAATAGGAAGGCCCTTGGGGTAAGCGCCGGGATAACCGCCGCTGGCCAGGATGACGCAGCAGCACGACCTGTCGGCAAAACGCACCGGCATCCCGTTCAGCCTGCCCTCACGCACGGCGAGGAAAACGTCGAGCAAATCGCTTTCCAGCAGCGGCAACACGGCCTGGGTCTCCGGGTCGCCGAAGCGGCAGTTGTATTCGATGACGCGGGGGCCGTCCTGCGTCAGCATCAGGCTGAAATAGAGCACGCCGCGGAATTCGCGCCCCTCTTCCTTCATGGCGCGGACGGTGGGCAGAAAGATTTCTTTCATACATCGGGCGGCCATTTCCTCGGTGTAGACCGAGACAGGGGTAAAGGCGCCCATACCGCCCGTATTGGGGCCGCGGTCGCCGGCATAGGCGCGCTTATGATCCTGCGCCGCCGGCATAGGGACAATACAACTCCCGTCGGTGAAGCAGAGGACGGAGACCTCCGGCCCGGTGAGGAATTCTTCGATGACAACCGTCCGCCCCGCGTCGCCGAACATCCGGTCCTGCATGATGCTGCGCACGGCGTCCAGAGCTTCCTCACGGGAATGGCAGATAAAGACCCCTTTGCCCAGCGCCAGGCCGTCGGCCTTGACGACGACGGGGAGGGGGCAGGCTTCGATATAGCCTTCAGCTTCGGCCGGGTCGGAAAAAATACGGCAGGCCGCGGTGGGAATGCCGTGGCGGGCCATCAGACCTTTGGCGAAGGCCTTGCTGCCCTCGATTTCAGCGGCCGCTTTCGTGGGGCCGAAGGCGGGAAAGCCGGCGCCCTCCAGCGCGTCGACCATGCCCAGCGCCAGCGGGTCGTCGGGCGCGACGACAACGAGATCGGGGTTTTCACGCTGGCAGAAGCTGAGGACAGCGGGGATATCGGTCGCTTTGATGTCGACGCACGCGGCCAGCTCTGCAATGCCGGCGTTGCCGGGGGCGCACCACAGCTTTTCCACGCGGGGGGAACGGCGAAGGGCGGCGATGATGGCGTGCTCGCGCCCGCCGCCGCCGATGACAAGAATATTCATGCCCTCACCCCATCAGTGCCGGAAGTGGCGCATGCCGGTAAAGATCATGGCGATGCCCAGCTCGTCGCAGGCGCGGACGCTGTCCTCGTCGCGGACAGAGCCGCCCGGCTGGATGATGGCGGTGACGCCCGCATCATGTGCCGCCTTGACGCAGTCGTCAAAGGGGAAGAAGGCGTCGGATGCCATGACGCTGCCGCGCGTTTTCTCCCCGCCGTAGCGAATGGCGAGCTCGAGCGCCGTTATCCGGTTAGTCTGCCCGGGGCCGACGCCGACGGTGCAGTCGTCCTTGGCAAGCACGATGGCGTTGGATTTGACGTGCTTGACCACCCGCCAGGCAAACAGAAGCTGGCGCATTTCCTCTTCGGTCGGCTGACGCTTTGTCACCGTCCTGAGCTCGTCCCCCAGCAGCTTGGCGTCCAGCTGCTGCACCAGCAGGCCGCCAGCGACCTTTTTCATATCGCGCCAGGCACCATTGGGGGTGTTGATGTGGGGCAGCTCTAAAAGGCGGATGTTCTTTTTACGGGTTAAAATGTCCATCGCGCCCGAGGTAAAGGCGGGAGCGACAATGATTTCCAGAAAGGTCTTGGCCAGTTCCTCCGCCGTCTCGACGTCGACGGTGCGGTTTAAGGCGACAATTCCGCCGAAGATGGAGACGGGGTCGGCGTCATAGGCACGGCGGTAGGCGTCGAGCAGAGTTTCTCCCGTACCGACGCCGCAGGGGTTGGCGTGCTTGACGGCGACAGCGCAGGGGGTTTCAGGGAATTCCTTGATGACGTTGAGCGCGCCGTCGAGGTCGCCGATATTGTTATAGGAAAGCTCCTTGCCGTGCCTTTGCACGGCGCCGACGGCCGTGCCGTCCAGCCCGCGGCCGATTTCACGGTAAAAGGCGGCCGACTGGTGCGGGTTTTCGCCGTAGCGCAAATCCTGCGCCTTTTCAAAGGTCAGGGTCAGCGTTTCGGGGTACTCGACGCCCGCCTTCTGCGCAAGATAGCGGGCGATCAGGGCGTCGTAATGGGCGGTGTGCTCAAAAACCTTCTGCGACAGCAGAAACTTCTGCTGCCGGGTGATGGTCTGGGCACGCAGGGCGGTCAGGATGGTGTCGTAGTCCTGCGGGTCGACGACGACGCAGACGTCCTGCCAGTTTTTGGCCGCGGCGCGCAGCATGGTCGGGCCGCCGATGTCGATGTTTTCAATGGCTTCCTCCAGCGTGACATCGGGGCGCAGGATGGTCTGCTTAAAGGGGTACAGGTTGATGGCGACGACGTCGATGGGCACGATGCCCAGCGCGCGCAGCTGCTCCATGTGCTCGGGCTTGTCCCGCATGGCCAGGATGCCGGCATGGACGGCGGGGTCTGCACCTCCCTTCAGGTTGGGCATGGTGGAGCAGCAGCTTGTTCCGGCGCC
>CAJMOV010000215.1 GCA_905215125.1 uncultured bacterium
TAATCATTTTCTACTACGGTTATAATGACCGAGCGAATCAAACGGACAAAGCCCGGTATATCACCGATAGTAACGGCTATCAGCAAGTTAACCATGCCTGTGCCCAGCGCAGCAACGATAGCCAACGCAAGCAAAGTGCCGGGGATACAAATGAATATATCCATGACGCGCATGATAATGTTGTCGATTTTGCCGCCATAGTAGCCGGCAGCGGCGCCCAGCAGGCCGCCAACAACAAGCGACAAGCAAACCGACGCCACGCCGATGGACAGAGAAATACGGGAGCCATGAACGACGCGGGCAAATACGTCGCGTCCAAAGCCATCCGTTCCAAACCAGTGTTCAGAGCTGGGCGGGTTCAGACGGGCAGTACCATCCTGAGCGATGGCTGTTTCGTACGGAACGATTAAATCTGCGAATATAGCGATTAGAGCGAAAGTCGTAAGAACGACAAGACCCACAACAGCACGCTTATTTTTTATCAAGCGGTGCCAGATTTCTTTGAATTGGCTATTTTTCTTGATTTTTTTGCGGGCCGGCTGAACAGCAGTAGTATTGCTCACAATGATCTTCCCCCTTATCGTGTGTATTTGGCTTTAACGCGCGGGTCGATAAAGGCATAAATAACATCGACCACCAGAATGACGAGACAGAACAAGGCAGCGATAAACAGTGTACCGGACAATACGACGGGGATATCTTTCTGACGGATGGCGGAAACAATATGATTGCCCAGGCCAGGAATAGCAAAGACCGTTTCAGCGATAACGGCGCCGCCAAGCAGATAGCCAAAGTTGTTGCCGATAACAGTGATAATGGGAAGCAAGGCATTCTTCAGCGCGTGTTTCCAGATAACCATACGCTGAGAGGCGCCTTTGGCACGTGCCGTGCGTATGTAGTCGGCGCGGATGGTCTCCAGCATGGTCGAACGGGTCAAGCGCAGCAGACCTGCAGAACCGGTCAGCGTCAGCGTCGCAACAGGCAAGACGTAGTGCCGCCAGGATCCAAGGCCGTTAGAAGGCAGCCAGCCCAATCGCAGGGCGAAAATATAAATCAGCATCATACCCAGCCAGAACCCGGGAATGGCGGCAAAGAACATAGCCATAACAGTGGAAACAGTGTCCATAAAGGTATACTGTCTGACCGCGGAAAGAATACCGACAGAGATGCCCAGCGTCGCACTGAAAATGATAGCCATTACAGCCAGCTTGAGCGTATAGGGGAAGCGAGCCCAGATTTCATCAAAGACCGGCTTCTGCGTGCGGTAAGAGCTTCCAAAGTCTCCCTCGGTCACGATATCCTTTAAGTAGTTAAAAAATCTCGTGAAGAAGGGCTGATCGTAGCCGAGTTCGTGGTTCAGTTGATCAACGGCTTCCTGTTTCGCAGCCTGCCCAAGGATCAGACGGCCGGGATCGCCGGGCGTCAGCGCGGTTATCGTAAAAACGATAAATGTGACACCAAGCAGAACCGGGATCGTGAGCAGAAGGCGTTTGATTACGTACTTATACATCCATTGAACCTCCCTTTCAAGTTTGTGTGTACCCAGTACGTTTGCACAGAAAAACAACATTTAGCTGTGCACTTATAAACATAACACAGAAAAAAGCCAAAAGCAACAAAAATTTCATAAAGGGAATAAAAAAATCTTTAAAAGAATTGGAGCTTTTGCTCAATTAGGAAAAGGATAATACGGGAAAGAATTAACGATGTATATTTTATTACAGTAATAATCTGCCTGTTTTTTCTGAAAATTAGCAGAAAAATACTTTTGTGCCCAGTTGAAAAGCAGCAGAAAAATGTTTATGCATGACATGGAAACATTGCAAACAGATTGTTAAACCCAGTGTGAATACCTTGAAAAAATCCTCCTTGTATTGTATAATAACAAAGCATATAACTAGGAGGTTACTATGGCTACTCTTCATGCAAAAAGAACGACAAAGCTGAATGAAACCAAAACTTATCATATACCGACATTGGCCCTGCGCGGGGTAACTGTTTTTCCAAACGTTCTCTTTCATTTCGAGGTAGGGCGGCTAAAGTCGGTCAAAGCGCTGGAGCAGGCTATGGCAGGCGGGCAGCGTATTTTCCTTGTCACACAGAGAGACGTCAGCGTGGAAGACCCGGCCCGGGAGGATTTACACCCCATCGGCACTGTCGCCCGCGTCCGTCAAATCCTGAAGGTGTCGGGCAACAGCCTGCGTGTCTTGGTGGAAGGGGAAAATCGTGCCCGGCTGGACGAGCTGGCATGTACTGAGCCATACCTGGCTTCCCATGTCACAGAGTATATCAGCCGGCCTGTCATGGCGGCGACAAAGCGGGACGAAGCCCTGCTTCGCACGGTGCGCGAGCTGTTTGCCCAGTATGCTGAACTTGCGCCCAAGATGACGGGGGATATCCTCATGAACGTCATGGAAAGCGAGGATATGGCTTTCCTGTCTGATTATATCGCGCAGAATATTCAGTTGCGCGGTGAAGACAAGCAGCTTTTGCTGGAGCAGGTTGATGCCCGCCGTCGACTGGGGCTTCTCAGCAGAATATTGGCCCAGGAAAACGAGGTTCTGGCCCTTGAGCTTGACTTGCAGAATAAAGTCAAGGAACAGATTGATAAAAACCAGCGCGACTATTTCCTGCGCGAGCAGATGAAGGCAATCAGCGCTGAGCTGGGCGAAGGAGACGACGGCCAGAGCGAGGCGCAGCAGTACCTGGATAAAATCGAAGCTGCAGGTCTGCCGCAGGAGGTACATGATAAACTGGTCAAGGAAGCGGGACGTCTGTCTCACATGCAGTCATCCTCGCCGGAAAGCGGCGTCATCCGCACCTACCTGGACACCTGCCTTGAACTGCCCTGGACAAAAGCGACCAAAGAAAATCAGAGCATACAAAAGGCCGCGGAAATTCTTAACGCCGATCATTTTGGATTGGAAAAGGTCAAGGAGCGCATACTTGAGTTATTTGCCGTCAAAAGCATGACAGGCGAGGTAAAGGGGCAGATTATCTGTCTCGTCGGGCCTCCGGGGGTCGGAAAGACGTCGGTGGCGCGTTCCATCGCCCGCTGCCTGGGACGCAAGTACGCACGGCTGTCGCTAGGGGGCGTGCGGGATGAAGCCGATATCCGCGGCCACCGTAAAACGTATATCGGCGCTATGCCGGGGCGCATTGTCAACGCGTTAATCCAGGCGGGCAGCAGAAACTGCCTTATCCTGATCGATGAAATTGACAAGCTGGGAAGCGACTACAAGGGTGACCCGAGCTCAGCGCTGCTGGAGGTCTTTGATACAGAGCAGAATACTGCTTTCCGCGACCATTTTATTGAGCTTCCTTTTGATCTGTCCGATGTGCTGTTTGTCACGACAGCCAACACATTGGACACAATTCCGGCCCCTCTGCTCGATCGTATGGAGGTTATTGAGCTGACTTCTTATACTGACGAGGAGAAGCTGCAAATTGCCAAGCGCCATCTGATGCCCAAGCAGCTTAAAAAGCATGGGCTCAAGTCGTCGCAGCTGCGCGTCAGCGACGGGGCGTATCGCCGGATAATTGCAGAATATACACGGGAATCAGGAGTGCGCACCTTTGAGCGCGAGCTCGCCAAGCTGTGCCGTAAAGCTGACAAAATGCTTGTTGAAACGGATAAAAAGCAGGTGCGCGTGACAGAGGATAATATTGCGTCATTCCTCGGCGTACCTCATTTTAAAAACGAAAAGGTGGGCGCTGCACCGGAATGCGGCCTGGTCAATGGCCTTGCGTGGACGCGGGTCGGAGGCGAGCTGCT
>CAJMOV010000216.1 GCA_905215125.1 uncultured bacterium
CCGCAAGGGAGCCATGACCGGCCTTGTGGCTGGAACAGTTTTGATGGCTGTAGTCGGAGTGGTAGCCAATGCACTGGTTATGCTTCCGTTCTACTCCAATTTTATGCCGATGGAGACTATCCTGGCAGCAGGCGCAGCCATCAATCCGGCAGTTGGAAGCGTATGGACCTTCGCATTCTTCTGCGTGGGACCGTTTAACCTGGTGAAAGGTGTTGTAGTGTCGGTAGTAACATCTCTGGTTTACAAGCGTGTCAGCGTTCTGATCCACAGCGTGGGAAACCAAGGTAAGTTCCCGTCCAGAAGGGCTTTTGCTCCGGCGTCATCAGGACGGTGAGGGGCCAGCCCCCGCGGCCCGTCATGGCCTGACAGGCCGCCATATAGACGGCGTCGATGTCGGGCCGTTCCTCTCTATCTACTTTAATAGCGACATATCCGCCGTTGAGAAGAGCGGCGACCTCATTGTCCTCAAAGCTTTCCTCTTCCATAACGTGGCACCAGTGGCAGGTAGAGTATCCAATACTTAAAAATACCGGCTTGTCCTCCCGTCGCGCCTTTTCAAATGCCTCCGGTCCCCACGGGTACCAGTCAACAGGGTTTTGCGCGTGCTGCAAAAGATAGGGGGACTTCTCCTGCGCAAGCCTGTTTGTTTGTTTGTGATTTTCCATATTTTTCAACCTCGTAATATCAGCTTTGTCTGGCGGCGTCTGCGCCGTCTTTCCTTTCCCCGGTCTCCAGGCCGTCCTGTGCCGGCCCGTCCAGCCGTCGGCCGTATCTGTCAAATCGCGAGCCGTGGCAGGGGCAGTCCCAGCTTTTTTCGTCCGGGTTCCATTCCACCTGACAGCCAAGATGGGGGCACCGTGCATCAACGACGTAAATTTTTCCGCTTTCGTCCTTGTAAACCCCCATCTTTTCCCCTTCGACGTCTACAATGCCGCCATGTCCGGGCGGAAGGGCATCGACTTCAGCCCGAGGGCCTTCAAGCGACTTGCGCGCCAACCCTTTGACGGCTTGTGCCGTATTTTTGGCAAAGCTGCGCGCCGACGCTGCCGGTGTGAAGCGCTCGGGCGCAAATACCTGTATGCCCTCGCCCCCACAAATGAGATCCGCCAGGCTGATGGCTGCCGCCATGGCCGTCGTCATGCCCCATTTCTGAAATCCGGTCGCCACATACCACTGGCGTGCGGCAGACGAAAAGCGCCCGATATAAGGAATGCCGTCCATCGGTATACAGTCCTGCGCGGACCAGCGGGCCCTTTCCCGGCAGTCAGTCCAGAACTCCCGCGCCCTGCGGCGCAGTTCGTCGTACCGTCCGCCCTGCGAGTTTTCGCCGGTACGGTGTCCTCCACCCCCCAGCAGAAGCAGCTCTCCTGCCGGACGGAAAGACAACGCGCCGGCGTCGACGCCCAGATACATATCCCGCATGGATGCGGCCCCTTCCAGCGCCAGCACATAGCTGCGTTCCTGATGCATACGTGCAAAATAATATCCCGGCGCATTGACAAAAGGGAAATGACAAGCAAAGACGACGTGATCCGCCGTCACCGTTCCCCCTGTCGTCTCGACGCGCCCACCGTCGACCCGCAGCGCCTTTGTGTTCTCGAAAACGCGCAGCGTTCTGGCAGCGCCCAGTAAAAAGCGCAGCGGGTCAAACCGAAGCTGGCGGGCAAAACGCAGGCCTGCGACGACGGGAAAAGGCAGCTCGGTATCATCGCTCATACAGGCGTCGACGCCCAAAGCCAGGACAGCGCGATATTCGGCCTCCAGTACTTCTCTCCCCTCGACGGAATACAGCCAGGCGCCACATTCTTCCATGCCGCATTCGATGTCTTGCGCCATTTCACGGTATTTTTCCAGCGCGCAGCGGTTAGCGTGCAGGTATTGGGCCGCCGTTTCCCTGCCGAGCTGCCGGATGAGCCGGCTGTATATCGGCCCGTGCTGCACCGTGATTTTCGCCGTTGCTTTCCCGGATGCTCCCGCCCCAATACGCTTTTCCTCCAGGACAACGGAATGGATTCCCTTTTCTTCGAGCAAACGAGCCGTCAGGATGCCGGCCAGCCCGCCGCCGATGACTGCGGCGTCAGCCCGGATATCTCCAGCCAGCGCAGGATAAGGCTTACGCGTTTGGCCTTGCTCCCAAATTGAAGATTGCGTGCCGATGGCAGCTCACTCCTTTTTCTGTAATAAAGATAGTGTGCCCCGATTTGTACAAAAAAGCACGCCTTATCGGCGCGCTTTCTCCTGCTGTTTCTCCAAATGGTATTTTAGGATCCGTATTGCTTCTTGATACCCGGCAAAGCCTTTTCCGCAAATGGTCGCAATGCATGCGGGCGAGATATAGGAATACCTGCGAAAATCCTCCCTTGTGCGGATGTCGCTGAGATGCACCTCGACAGTCGGGATGCAGACTGCCTTAAGCGCGTCCAAAATGGCGACGCTGGTATGGGTATAGGCCGCGGGATTGATAACAATACCGTCGCACACGCCGTAGGCGGCTTGGATGGCGTCGACGATGGCCCCCTCATGGTTGGACTGCATGATATCGCACTCCACTTCTTCCTGCCGGCAGGCCTCGCGGATACAGCGGCACAGAGCGTCATAGCTTTCGCTGCCATACACGTCGGGCTCGCGAATGCCCAGCAGGTTGAGATTGGGACCGTTAATGATAAGAATATTCACAGCTTCAGCTCCTTTTGAATATGCCGCGCCGTCTGCGCAATGCCGCAGTTGGGAACGCACAGGTCACTCCACTCCCGGTAAAGCGGGGTACGCTCACGCTCAAGTTCATCCAGTGGACGGCTTTGCGATATCGGCCGCCCGTCGATCGGCAGCTCTTTCCTGTCGCGCGTCAGCCAGACGACGGTGCTGTTCTGCCGCAGCAGGGATCGGTTTTCCGCTCTCGTTACAACTCCGCCGCCCGCGGCGACGACGCTCCCGCTCTGCCGGGAAAGCTCGGCCAGCGCCTGCGTCTCCAGACGGCGGAAGGCTTCCTCACCTTCCGTCGCAAAAATTTCAGCAACGCTTTTGCCTGCACGGGCGGTGATGCTTTCATCCACATCGGCAAAAGGCCTGCCCAAAAGATCTGCCAGCGCCCGGCCGACGCTGGTTTTCCCGCTGCCCGGCATACCGATGAGAGCGATGTTTTTCTTGGCGCGCTCTAGCAAGGCGGTCAGGCGCTCCGTTTCTCCAGGGGAGACGGTTCTGCCGGTAAACAGCCCGGCGGCTAGGCGCGCCTGTTCAACCAGCATCCGCATCCCGCCGACGGCGGCTATCCCCCTCTCCTCCGCCTGAAGGAGAAGGGCGGTACGCCAAGGGTTATAAATAAGGTCAAAGACGCCCTGACAGCGGGGAAGCAAGGCCAAATCGACAGGCGCCTCCCCGTTTTGGGGGTACATACCGACCGGCGTGGCGTTGACAACAGCGAATGTGTCGCTGTGCCGGGACAGGCTTTCATAATTGTCCGGCCCTTGGCGGGAAATGACGACAACGTCGGCCCCCCTGTCCCGCAGGACGGCCTGCGCTGTCCGCGATGCTCCGCCGCTGCCCAATACCAGGACTTTTTTCCCCTGCAGAGACAGTCCGGCATACGCCAGCATGCAGGCAAAGCCGCCATAGTCGGTGTTATCTCCGTACAACGTGCCGTCCTGCCGGCGGATAATGGTGTTGACGCTGCCGATAGACGCCGCCCTGGACGACAGCTCGGCGCAGTACGGAATGACGTCCCGCTTGTATGGAATGGTGACATTAAGCC
>CAJMOV010000217.1 GCA_905215125.1 uncultured bacterium
GTGTGGAATTATTCCTACACCGAAAAGCTGATGGAGGTCCAGCCCAAAGTGGTCGACGTCGTGCAGATGTCTGAAAGCACGCAGCAGGCAGTTTTTGAGGGTATGCTGGGCGTCACGACGGACGACGGCACGGCGTCCTCCTACTTCCGCAATTACCCCATCGAGGTTGCGGGCAAGACCGGCTCAGCCCAGACGGTGACGGGCAAGCGATCCGATCACGGCGTCTTTGTGTCCTTTGCGCCGTATGACGATCCCGAAATTGCCATCTGCGTCGTCGGCGAATACGGCGGCAGCGGCGGCAATATGGCCCCTGTGGCCATTGCTGTTTACGACCAGTATTTCGGCTTTAATCAGCAGGAGGAAGAGGAGCCGCAGCAGGATATGCCTGCCGAAGGAACGGATGCCGCCGGCGTGGCAGGGGAAGAGGATCAGCAAAGCCGCTAATTTATATCTTAAAATTTTTTATGCTAACTGAAAAATATCGTCTTGTAGACAAGGGGAAAATGTTCTATAATGAAAAAGTGAAGCAAGGGAAGCCCATGTGTCCGAAGGATGGTAAAAAATGGGTTTTTGTGCAGGGCAATAACCGCTGAAGAAAATAGCGGGAACGCAGAGGGCGGGGTGGAAGCAAGTGGGAACCGCAATACTGGTCGCATCGGGAAAAGGGGGAACGGGAAAAACCTCCTTTTGTGCCAACACAGCTGTGGCATTGTGCGCACTGGGTGAAAAGGTCCTGCTTGTCGATGCCGACGCCGGCCTGCGCAGCCTTGATTTGGTGCTGGGGATGAGCGACAGCCTGCTTTTTTCCTATGCCGACGTCGCCCTGGGCGACGCGACGCTTAAGGAAGCGGCGGTGCATCACCCCATTGTGAAAAACCTGCGGGTGCTGACCGCGCCCGCCGCCCTGGAAAAGCGCGAGCAGGTGCCGGATAAGGCGCTGTGCGGGCTTATCCGTCTGGCCTGCCGGCACTACAGCTTTGTCATCATCGACTGCCCGGCCGGTATCGGCCGGGAGATCACCGCCTTTGCGCCGGCGGCCCAGCGGGCCGTCATCGTCTCCACAGGGGACGTCCTGGCTCTGCGGGGGGCACAGAAAGCGGCCGGCGCGCTGTTCGAGTGCGGCGTGCCCGACGTGCACATCGTCGTCAACCGCGTGCGGCGGGGAATGATCGACGCCGGCGCCAGCGTCAACATCGACCGCGCCATGGATGCGTCCGGACTGTCGCTGCTGGGCGCCGTGCCGGAGGATGACGACATCCCCATCTGCGCTGGAAAGGGGCAGATCCTGCTTCTGGAGTCGCAGGGCGACGCACAGAAGGCATACGTCAATATCGCCCGCCGCCTGCGCGGCGAACGGGTGCCGCTGCTCGACGGCTTTCGCGGCCGTTATTGAGCCGCTAAGAAAATTTACATAGAAAACGGAGGGTCGACAGCTTATGAATATAGCCATCATTGCGCAAAACCGGAAGAAAGAGCTCATGGTTCAGTTCTGCATCGCTTACTGCGGCGTCCTGGCTAAACACGAAATCTGCGCGACCGGCACGACGGGAAAGATGATCATTGACGCCACGGGCCTCAAGGTCAGCTGCCTGCTTCCCGGCCCCTCGGGGGGAGAACAGCAGATAGCCGCGCGTGTCGCTTATAATGAGATCGACCTGGTACTGCTTTTCCGCGATCCCATGGAAAAATATGACCGTGAATCGGAGATCAATGATCTTTTGCGCAACTGCGATTTGAACAGCATCCCCGTCGCCACAAACGTGGCCACCGCCGAGGTCCTGATCCAGGGCCTCGCGCGGGGCGACCTGGCCTGGCGCGAAATTGTCAATCCGGCTGCCCGTTAAAGGGGGGCCGATATCTGCTCAAAGCCGGGGCGGCGCGCTTTTTGCGTGCCGTCTGTGCGCGTAAAAACGGGCTTCGAAAGGAAGTTGGAAGACATGAATCAGTGTAAAAACCGGATGTACTGCGGCGCCGTGCGCGAAAGCGACGCAGGCAGAGCCGTCACCGTATACGGCTGGGTTGCCCGCGCGCGCGACCTGGGGGGGCTCATCTTCGTCGATGTGCGCGACCGTCAGGGCATCGTCCAGTGCGTCTTTGACCAAACTGACAACAAGGAATTGTTTGATAAGGCGTCGGCGCTGCGCAGCGAATACACCGTTGAAATCACCGGTACGGTGCGCCCGCGCGCGTCGGTCAACGATAAAATCCCCACCGGCCGGGTGGAAATCCTGGCAGACGGCCTGCGCGTCTTCTCCAAATCGGAAACGCCCCCCTTTGAAATCAGCGACGACGTCAGCGTCAACGACGCGCTGCGTCTCAAATACCGTTATCTTGACCTGCGGCGGCCCTCGCTGCAAAGCACCATCGCTCTGCGCCACCGCATCATGCAGGTGACGCGGCAGTATTTTGATGAAAACGGCTTTTTGGAAATCGAGACCCCGATTTTGACCAAGTCGACGCCCGAAGGGGCGCGCGACTATCTGGTGCCCTCCCGCGTTCACCCCGGCGAATTTTACGCATTGCCGCAGTCTCCCCAGCAGTACAAGCAGATGCTCATGCTGTCCGGCTTTGACCGCTATATGCAGATCGCCCGCTGCTTCCGCGACGAGGACCTGCGGTATGACCGCCAGCCCGAGTTCACCCAGATCGACCTGGAAATGAGCTTTGTCGACGTCGACGACGTCCTGACCATTCAGGAAGGGTTCGTCAAACGTCTGCTGCGCGAGATCAAGGGGATCGACATCGAAACCCCGATCCAGCGCATGACCTATCGCGAGGCCATGTCCCGCTATGGCAGCGACAAGCCCGACCTGCGCTTCGGTTACGAGCTGCACGATTTGACCGACCTTGCCCGCGGCTGCGGCTTCAGCGTCTTTGAAAGGGCGGCGGAGGAAGGCGGCCTGGTCGCCGGCATCAACATCGAAGGCGGCGCAAGGATGAGCCGCAAGGAAATCGACGCCCTGGGCGAATACGTCAAGACCTACCGCGCCAAGGGGCTTGCTTGGCTCAAGCTGTCCGAAAACGGGGAAAAAAGCTCGTCCTTCGCCAAGTTTGTCAGCGAAGAGCGCTTGAATGCCATTCAGGCGGCCGCCGGCGTACGCCCGGGCGATCTGCTGCTCTGCGTGGCCGACGCCGACGTTGAGCTGGCGCAGAACGCCCTGGGCAGCCTGCGCTGCGAGGTGGCGCGCCGCATGGACGCCATCCCGGAAAATGTGTGGAGGTTCCTGTGGGTCGTCGACTTCCCCCTGTTTGAATACGGCGAGGACGACGACGGCAATACCCGCCTGTACGCCAAGCACCATCCCTTTACTTCTCCAGTGGACGAGGATATCCCGCTGTTTGAAACCAATCCCATCGCCATGCGCGCCAAGGCGTATGACATGGTGCTCAACGGCACCGAGCTGGGCGGCGGCAGCATCCGTATTCACCGCTCCGACGTGCAGAGCGCCATGTTCCGTGCCCTGGGATTTGAGGACGCCGACATCCAGGCCCGCTTCGGCCACATGATCACCGCCTTCAAATACGGCGCGCCTCCGCACGGCGGCATCGCCTACGGACTTGACCGCATCGCCATGCACCTGGCGGGCACGGAAAGCATCCGCGACGTCATCGCCTTCCCCAAGGTGCAGAACGCCTCGGAGGTTATGACCAAAAGCCCACAGAATACTTCCCATCTTGCCAAGTTTTCTGACTAGCAGGGTTT
>CAJMOV010000218.1 GCA_905215125.1 uncultured bacterium
GGCATAAAAGGGCACCCCTGCCATGTCCAGCATATTGAGCACGGCGGTGTAATTCAGCTCATATTGCAGGGTAAAGCCCAGGATGTCAAAGCCGGACAGAGCATCCCCGCTTTCCAGTGCGTAAAGGGGGACGCCCCTGCGGCGCATCTGCGCTTCCATATCAATATATGGAGCGTAAACACGTTCGCACCAGACCCCATCCATTTGATTGAGCAATCCGTACAGGATTTTTGACCCTAAGTGAGACATGCCGATTTCGTACAGCTCCGGGAAGCAAAGAGCGAAGCGCAGGTCGACATCCTCCTTATCCTTTGTCACAATTCCGTATTCCCCGCCGACATAGCGAGACGGCTTTTTTACATGCTCAAGGCATGCGGCAAGATTCTTGTCCATTTTTCCTCCGCTGCAATTTTTCTTTCCTGTACATCATACCCCGGACGAGCCGGGTTGTAAAGAAAAATCCAAAAAATAAATGCACGGCATTCAATCCCTGCCGCGCATTGGAGGAATGCTTTCGCTTTTCCCTTTTTGCCCGCCTTTCCACTTTCCCCTGCCGCCGGCGCTCAGCAAAACAACCAGCGCGGCGAAAAGCAGCGAAGCATTGGACTTCGTCGCCAGCAGCAGTGCTATACCCGCCGCCAGCAATAGCCAGAAGGATACAATCGACACAATACCTGCAGCGCTCTCTCCTCTGCCGCTCCCCAACAGCGCCATCAGAAAAGCGCGTAAGGCGCGGCCCCCATCCAGCGGGCCGGCCGGCACAAGGTTGAACAGCGCAAACAGCAGATTGGCCCCGCAGAAATAATAAAGGCTTTCGTTTCCCAGCGACGGCCAGAAGCGCGCTGCTGTGCAGCACACTGTCAGCACTGCCAAATTGGCAATCGGACCGGACATGGCCATGGCGATGTCGGCTGCGTAAGAGGTCATTCGCGGGGAAGCGTATTCGATTTTCATACCGGTCAGCCCGGCGGCTACCTGTTCGATTTTCCCGCCCAGCGCTGCAATGGCAGCAATGTGTCCCAATTCATGCGCTGCCGCTGCAGCCATAAGCAGCAGCAGCCAGCCGTTTTTGTCAAAGGCAAGGGCCAGCGCTGCCAAAATGAGCAGCGGATAGCTGATGGTCAGACGTTTCATACCTTCCTCTTCATTCAAAGGTCATGTAATCAAATGGATCCAAAACCAAGCCGTTGCGGCGCATTTCAAAATGCAGATGCGGTCCGGTCGACCATCCTGTGTTGCCTACGGCTGCAATTTTCTGCCCCTCGCTGACCTTGGCGCCAGTCTTGACGTATATTTTGTACAGGTGCCCGTAAAAGCTGGCAAAGCCGTCGCTATGGCTGACCAACACATAGTTGCCGTATACCGACTTATCTCCCGTTTCGGCCACAGGCCCCGCCGCAAAGCTGTTAACCCGCGTTCCCTGAGCAGCAGCCAGGTCTACGCCGTAATGAAAGGTTGTGTTGCCGTGAATGGGGTGGATGCGGTATCCAAAGCCCGACGTCACCCTGAAAGTAGACAACGGACGCTGATAGCTGAACGGCAGTGTGTATTTCGTATCGTCCACTTTATCCGGGCTGGGAATCTCGAAAGGTTCATTGGGCGTGTCAGAGTCGTCGGTTTCCTCTTCGGATAAATCAAACCGTAAGGTGGCCGCTGTTATTTTTTCCGGCATCGGGCTTTCTGCAATAACGGGCATAACCAGTCTATCAGCAGAAAGGCCGGAGAGATCTCCGGCCGCGGTCGGTTCCCCCTGCTCGGGCGACACTTCCTCAGGACTGTTGTCTTCCGGCGGTTCGGCGTCCTGCAGTCCGCCGCCGCTGTCGTCATGCTGATTCTTTTCCTCTCCGTCAAATCCAAGAAGCTTTTTGCCAAAGGTGACGACAGCGTTTTCCTCTTTGCCTTCCTCCTGGAAAACAAGCGCCTGGCCGAGAACGGCGACAGCCTCCTTTACGCCGCCGCCGTCTTCAATGACGCCCCCAATCCCCTCCCGGAAGATCTCCAGCCGGCCCCCGCTTGTCAGCCGCAGGCCAACGGCCAGCAGCAGCACCATAACGACCAGGAAAAACCGCGAAATTCCCGACGACTCTTCCCTCTGGCGTGCGGATGCGTATCTGCCCCTGCTGTGCGCACGCCGATAAGCTGCGTTGCGTGCGCTGACGGCCCTTCTCCGATCCATGCTCATCTGTCTTCCTCTCCTGTGCGGCAATGATGGGGATTATATCAGGCTTCAGGCCCTACAAGATAATGCAGATCAGCCCTCCGCTCCCTTCGTTTATGATGCGTTCAAGCGTTTCCTGCAGCTTGGCGCGCGCTTCGTCGGGCATTTTGTATAGCTTGTTATTAAGCCCTTCGTTAACCAGCTCATTGAGGGATTTTCCGAAGATATTGCTCTCCCAAATTTTCTCCGGTGAATCCTCAAAGCCTGACAGCAGATACTGAACTAGCTCTTCCGACTGCTGTTCGCTGCCGACCAGCGGCGAAAGACAGGTTTCAATTTCTGCGCGAATCATGTGTATAGAGGGAGCGCTCGCTTTCAGCTTAACGCCATATTTTCCTCCCTGTTTGACGATTTCCGGTTTTTCTAGGCGCATTTCCGATATGGTCGGCATGACTATGCCATATCCTGTCTGACGTACCTGGGTCAGCGCGTTTTCCAGGCGTTCGTATTCTCGTTTGATTTGCGCCATTTCACACAGCAGGGTCATCAGCTGTCCCTCGCCTGTGATAGTGATGCCCGACTGCTGTGACAGGATTTCATAAAACAGGCTTGTCGGCACGTCGACCCTGATGGAGACAACCCCTTCGCCCAGGTTGATGCCTGTGATAGCCGCGCTTTCGATTTTGTCACATTCCGTCAGGCAGGCAATGGCCTCGCGCGCGTCGCGCATTTTTTTGATACGGCCGCTTTTCTCCAGGATAGCGCCATATAGCTCATCGCGTAGCGGATTGTCGTCTGGCAGGGCGCTTACCCATTCGGGCAACATGAAGCTGAACTCCTTGGCCGGAAATTCGTACAGCACCGTCGCCAGGATTTGTTCAATGTCATCCTGCTTGAGCTGCATGCAGTTGACGGCCATACACGGCACCGCGTATTTGTCCGCCAGCTGCTTTTGCAGCTGGCGCGCCTGCGCTCCCTGCGGCTCCGCCGTATTGAGCAGCAGACAGAAGGGCTTGTTAATCTCCTTCAGCTCGGATACAATGCGTTCCTCCGCTTCGGCATAATCCTCACGGGGGATGTCGCCGATGCTGCCGTCGGTCGTCACGACCAGGCCGATGGTAGAATGTTCGGTGATGACCTTGCGGGTACCAATTTCCGCAGCCTTGCTCAGCGGCATTTCGTTGGGCGACCACGGGGTCATTACCATACGGGGCACATCGCCTTCAAACTGGCCGACGGCACTGTTGACCATATACCCGACGCAATCGATCATACGCACCTGGAATCTGGCCTCGTTCTCGATGGTGATTTCCACTGCTTCTTCCGGCACAAACTTGGGCTCGGCCGTCATAATGGTTCTGCCACTACCGCTCTGAGGCAACTCGTCTCGGGCGCGCTCCTTGAGATAGACATTGTCGATGTTGGGCAGCACCATGGTTTCCATAAAGCTCTTAATAAAGGTCGATTTTCCCGTCCTGACCGGCCCGACCACGCCGATATAGATATCG
>CAJMOV010000219.1 GCA_905215125.1 uncultured bacterium
CTGATCCTGCATTGCACGCTTTGCCACATGAGAGCATGCAGCTTTGTCAATGCGCATTTTCCTGATATTCATACGTTAGACCCGTTTAGCTGCGTAAAAGACGCAGCTTACGCCGATTGAAGCATGTAAAGGGCGAAAGCATTTTATTCTTTAATGCCTTTTGTCAAAGGGATCAGGCATAGCAGGACGACGATGCCGGCAAGTCCGACCACAATCCCCATGCTCATCTTATCCCAGACCATGCTGAAGCACATGCCGCCCAGCGCGCCAATGACGCCGATAAAAATGGTAAGAATGGTTTTCCCTGAAAAATGGATGGGCTGTTTATGCTCCATCCTCCTCCAGATAATGGCGGTGACAAGCCCGAGCAGTAAGCCGACGCAGCCGAAGATGATCCCCGGCTTAAAAGCGTTCCATTCTGGGAGCAGCGCCATGCACATACCCAGGGCGAATAGAACCATGCTGACAGTACCTAAAACCATTGCTGTAAAGCTGCTTTTTTTCATATAAGGCTCCCCCATTCATTATTAAAACAACAGTTGTTGTTTTCTTTAAAGCCTAATATAATAGTATCAGGGTTAAAAAACAATCAGCAATTTTTGAACAAGTGTTGGAATAATAGAAGGGAGACAGCATGAATATAAAAAACAACCGCCGCCGGCGCGAGTCCATGCAGCGGATTGAAAAGGTGTTTGTTGAGCTGCTGCAAACAAAAGAGCTGAATGAAATTACCGTCTCTGATATCTGTAAGCGGTGCGAGCTGAACCGCAGCACTTTTTATGCAAGCTATGCTGATATTTATGATCTTGCCGATAAGGTAAGGGCATATTTGGAGGAAGAGGTAGCCCGCCTTTATGAAGCGGATCGTCATCAGAAAGTGAATAGCAACGACTATTTGCGGCTGTTCCGCTATATTAAGGAGAATCAGCTGTTTTACCGCACCTACTTTAAGCTCGGGTATGACAATCAATTCAAGCTGGAATATTATGACGTCCATCAGGCCAAGCGTCACTTTGACAATCGGCACATTGCTTACCATGTCGAGTTCTTCAGAAGCGGATTCAATGCTATTGTAAAGATGTGGCTGGCAGGCGGCTGTAAAGAAACGCCGGAAGAAATGGATGAGATTATCCGCAGCGAATATAAGGGGCGCTCTGTACTGTAAGCAGAGAATATTGGACGTAAGGAGATAAAGCTGGGATGGGCGCGGGCGCTGCTGGAAGCGAATTTTGGTTGTATGCCTGTGGCCTGACCCTGCATAAAAAACGGTATGGCTTTTGCCATACCGTTTTCTGGTTATATTTTTATGTGTGCGGCTGGCCCTCTATTCGCCTGAAGGCGGTTTGGGACCGCCATTGGCTGGCCTATCGCCGCCCTGCTTATTGCCACGGCGTTGGCCGCCGCGCCCACCACGACGGCGGCGATGGCTGCTGTGGCCCTGCCCCTTGGCTTCTCCGCTTTGTTCAGCGGGGTGAACGGCCTGTTCAACAGGCTTTTCACGTTCTGGGCGAGGTTTATCCTGCTGACGGGATCGATCGTGCCGCGGCTGGCGGTTTTCCTGCCCCTGACGCTCGGTGCTTGGCCGCGGTTGCCGCGACGGGCGGGATCCCGTTTCCGTCCGAAGAGATTCGGCCGCCGGGATATCCGGCAGGGACGCGGCTTCACCAGAAGGATCCGCCGGCATTTCCTGTGCGGCGCGCGCGCCGCAGACACACTCTGAACAGGGGAATACGACAGGAGTGTCGGGGGAGCTTTGTAGGCGCACCTTACAGCAGCCCTTAAGCAGCGAAACATCCATGACAGTGCCGCGGCCCTGCGGCGTGTCGACGACTGAGTCAACCTTGGGCGCATGACGGATAAGATCCTTATAAGTGTCGCTTTCGTACTTTAGACAACACATCAGACGGCCACAGGTCCCTGAAATTTTAGTGGGATTGAGGGACAGCCCCTGCTCTTTGGCCATATTGATGGAAACGGGCTGAAAATCATCAAGAAAGGTAGTACAGCAAAGCGGACGGCCGCAGATGCCGAGGCCTCCGATCATTTTTGCTTCGTCGCGCACACCGATTTGGCGCAGCTCGATCCGGGTGCGGAACACAGACGCAAGATCCTTAACCAGCTCGCGGAAGTCGATACGGCCGTCAGCGCTGAAGTAAAAGAGGATTTTGCTGTGATCAAAAGCATATTCGACGGCGACCAGCTTCATCTCCAGCTTATGCTTGAGAATTTTTTCTTCACAAATGCGAAAGGCTTCTTTTTCCAGCTGGGCGTTATGCTCAACAGTGCGCAAGTCGTTTTCGGTGGCCTTGCGGATGAGCTTTTTGAGGGGCTGGACAATGCTGCTGTCCTCTACTTCGCGGTTGGACATGGCCACTTCGCCACACTCCATTCCGCGTGCCGTTTCAACAACGACATTTTCCCCTTCCTGCGCGGTGACGCCGCAGGGGTCAAAGTAATAGACTTTGCCGACTTTTTTAAAACGTACACCGATAACTTCCGTCATGGCTGCCTCCCAGCAAGGATGTGTAAATGTTCGCCGCAATAAGCGGCAAGCGCCCCGGAAAGGGCGGTTACTGAAGCGTTATAGGCTGTTTTGGCCTTTTGTGTCTCGACATATTCGTACAGGGATAAATAACGGTCCGGCGACGGGGCGCCGTGCTGGACGGCATGGCTCAGACGGCGGCACAGCTCGTCGCAGAAGGCGGCATAGCCGTCGCGCGGCAGCCTGGACAGCTCCATGCAGCAGCCCATCACAGCGAGCTCGCCCTGGCTGAGCGCATGGATAAAATCCCGCGCAAGGGCAGAGGCTTCGCCTTCGTCTCCCGCAAGGGCGTCGATGGCAGGGCCCAGATAGCCGCCGCAATCCTCTGCCGCCTGCGCGAGCTGGGCGGGCGAAGCGTCGGGGAAGCGCTGTGTAAGCTGCTTGAGCAAAGCGGCCTGCGGCAACGGCTGCATACGGTAATGCAGGGCGCGGGAACGGACGGTGGGCAGCAGCGAATCGCTGTTCTCGCACAGCAGAATGAAAACGGTGGACAGCGGATCCTCTAAGACCTTAAGCAGGGCGTTTTGACTCTGCACGTTCATCTTGTCGGCGGCGCGGATGACAAAAACCTTGCGCTCGGCTTCGCTGGGCCGGATAAAAGAGCGGGCGCGCAGGCCGCGCACGGCGTCGACTTTGATTTCCTCCCCATTGGGGTTGAACAGCTCGTAATCGGGGTGCGAGCCGGCCTTCATACGCACGCAGGGGCCGCAGCGTCCGCAGGGGGCTGGCGAGCCCTCGCAAAGCAGGCCCATGGCAATGTCAAAGGCGGCCGTCAGCTTCCCCGACCCGCGCGGGCCGCTGAGCAAAAGGCATCCGCTCTCAACGGCCTGCGGGCCGGAAAAAGCATCCTTCAGACGCTCGTTCCCCACAAGGGATGGGAGAAGCATGGCTTATACCTTTTCGAAGCGCTCTACGTTGAGGACGAAGATGGTGGCACCGCCAACAGTGACTTCAACCGGCATGGAGGGATAGAAGTTGATACCGGCTTCCGACGTTGTCGGGATGACCTGCTTGCGGCTCTTGGAGTATTTGCCAATGATGTCGATGACCTTTTGGACGTGATCCCCGCCAAAGAACGGAATAAGCAGATT
>CAJMOV010000220.1 GCA_905215125.1 uncultured bacterium
CTTCTGCGGGGCCGGCACCATCGCCATCGAGGCGGCGATGGCCGCCTGCCGCATCGCACCGGGGCTGTAGCGTGGGTTTGACGCCGAGCAGTGGGGCTTTACGCCGCCGGGCGCTTTCGATGAAGCGCGGGAGCAGGCGCGCGCAGCCGTCAAAAAGGAAAAGCTGGAGCTTCAGGCGTCTGACATATCAGCTGAAGCTGTCGAGCTGACGCGGGAGAATGCCCGGCGCGCCGGCGTAGAGGACTGTATGAATATCGCCAGGGCCGACGCCCTTTCGCTGGATTATGGTGGCCGAAGCGGAATCCTGATGACCAACCCGCCTTACGGTATTCGTCTGCTTGACGTTGAACAGGCGCGTGATATCTGCCGGGCCTTGGGGCGGCTGACGGCAAACGCGCCGGCGCTGAAGCAGTACATCCTGACATCAGACGAGAGCTTTGAAAGGGTATACGGCCGCCCGAGTGATAAAAAGCGCAAGCTGTATAACGGTATGCTGAAGTGCAGCCTGTATATGTATTATAAATAGGACAGAAAGATGTGAAGGGAATGGAACGGCCTAAGCATATATTCATAGTCAATCCCGCTGCGGGCTCGCGCGACAGGACGACAGAGATCGCCGGCGCTATCCGCGCTGCAACGCAGCAGGCGCCGATTGACTATGAAATCCTCATCACCGAAGCGCCGATGCATGCGGTATCCCTGGTCAAAAGGATGGCTGCGCAGTCCCCAGACAGGCCGCTGCGCTTTTACGCCTGTGGCGGTGACGGAACGCTGAAGGAAGTGGCTGAAGGCTGCCTGCGCCTGCAAAATGCCGCCTTTACCCACTATCCGGCCGGCACGGGCAATGATTTTATCAAGGTTTTTGGCGCAGCGGGGGCCGATCGCTTCCGCAGCCTGTCTGAGCTGATCGGCGGAGAAGACATCGAAATCGACGCCATTGAGACCGATTGCGGCCTGGCGCTCAATGTGCTGAGCGTCGGGGTGGATGCTCGCGTTGCTGACAGCATGCGCAAATATAAGCGCATCCCGCTGGTCGGCAGCCAGGGACCCTATATTATCGCCACGGTGGAGGAGGTCATCAAGGGCCTTGCGCGCCCGTATCGGATCACGGTGGACGGCCAGAGCTTCGACGGCCGTTACACCCTGGCCATTGCCGTCAACGGCCGCTGCTATGGCGGCGGCTTTGTCCCGGTGCCGGAATCAGACGTACAGGACGGACTTTTGGATGTGCTGCTCATCCGTGCAGTCAGCCGCGTTACGGCGGCCAAGGTCATCAGCAGATACAAGGCAGGACGTTATCGGGACTATCCGCAGTATATCACCGCGCTCAAAGCACGGGAAATGACCATTTTTTCCACAGACGATCGCCCTATGGAAATTAATCTGGACGGGGAAATCGTCCGCACTGGGCATGTCAGCATCCGCGTCGCCGAACGGGCCATGCGTTTTATCGTGCCTGCCGGCGTTCGGCCCGAGCCATGGCTGCCCCGCGCGCATAAAAGCTGAAGAATGAGCTGAAAGGAGCCGCCCGCCAGGCGGTTTTTCTTTTGTAACAAATTATTCAAAAAAAAATTGCCAATAGGGGTTGCAAAATCCTGAGACTGTGCTATCATAATATCAGTTGTTAGCACTCAGGCGCTATGAGTGCTAAATCTTAAAGGATGAGAGGTTTTGATTATGAAACTTGTACCGTTGCAGGACAGAGTCGTCGTCAAAATGATCGAGATGGAAGAGACGACAAAAAGCGGCATCATTCTGACCGGCGCCGCCAAGGAAAAGCCCCAGGTCGCGGAGGTGCTGGAAGTCGGCCCTGGCGGCATTGTCGATGGCAAGGAAGTCAAGATGTGCGTCAAGAAGGGCGATAGGGTCATCACCAGCAAATATTCGGGCACCGAGGTAAAGCTGGACAAGGAAGAGCTGATCATCGTGCGCCAGGGCGACATCTTGGCTATCGTGGAATAAAACCGTAACGAGATATAGGAGGAAGCAGCAATATGGCAAAGGAAATCCTGTTTGGCCAAGAGGCCAGAAAAGCGTTGGAAAACGGCGTCAACAAGCTGGCCGATACCGTTAAAGTCACCCTGGGGCCCAAGGGCCGCAATGTTGTTTTGGACAAGAAATACGGCGCCCCCCTCATCACCAACGACGGCGTGACGATCGCCCGTGACATCGAGCTGGACGACATTTTTGAGAACATGGGCGCCCAGCTGGTCAAAGAGGTCGCCACTAAAACCAACGACGTCGCCGGCGACGGCACTACCACCGCCACCCTGCTGGCCCAGGCGTTTGTCCGCGAAGGCCTGAAAAACGTCACCGCCGGCGCCAACCCGATGGTGCTGCGCAAAGGCATTGCCAAGGCCGTCGACGCCGCTGTTGAGGGCATCCAGGCCAATTCGGAAAAGATCAAGAATATGGACGACATTGCCCGCGTCGCCTCCGTTTCCTCGGGCGACGAATTTATCGGCAAGCTGATCGCCGAAGCGATGGAAAAGGTGTCGGCCGACGGCGTCATCACCGTCGAAGAGTCCAAGACAGCGGAAACATACAGCGAAGTGGTCGAAGGTATGCAGTTTGACCGCGGCTATATCACCCCGTATATGATCACCGATACCGAGAAGATGGAAGCCGTCGTTGACGACGCCTATCTGCTCATTACCGACAAGAAGATCTCCAATATTCAGGAGATTCTGCCCCTGCTCGAGCAGATTGTCCAGAGCGGCCGCAAGCTGGTCATCATCGCCGAGGACGTCGAGGGCGAAGCTCTGTCCACCCTCATTGTCAACAAGCTGCGCGGCACCTTTAACTGTGTCGCTGTCAAGGCCCCCGGCTTCGGCGACCGCCGCAAGGAAATGCTGCAGGATATCGCAACCCTGACCGGCGGCACCCTTATTTCTGAAGAGCTGGGCTATGAGCTGAAGGATGCCACCATGGATATGCTCGGCCACGCCGGCCGTGTGCGCGTCCAGAAGGAAAACACCATCATCGTCAACGGCAGCGGCGATCCGGAGGCCATCAAGGCCCGCATCGGCGTCATCCGTGCCGAGCTGGACAACACCACCTCCTATTTTGACCGGGATAAGCTGCAGGAGCGTCTTGCCAAGCTGTCCGGCGGTGTCGCCGTCATCAAAGTCGGCGCGGCCACCGAGGTCGAGATGAAGGAGAAAAAGCTGCGCATTGAAGACGCCCTCAACGCCACCCGTGCCGCAGTGGAGGAAGGCATCATTGCCGGCGGCGGCGTCGCTTTTGTCAACGCCATCTCCGCTGTTTCCAAGATTGTCTCCAAGGTGGAAGGGGACGAGAAGACGGGTGTCAAGATCGTTATGCGCGCCTTGGAGGAGCCGGTTCGTCAGATCGCCTTCAACGCCGGCGTCGACGGCAGCGTCGTGCTGGAGAAGATTAAAAACTCCAAGAAGGTTGGCTATGGCTTTGACGCCTATACCGAGACCTATTGCGATATGGTGCAGGCTGGTATTGTCGACCCGACCAAGGTTACCCGTACCGCGCTGCAGAATGCAGCATCCATCGCCAGCATGGTCCTGACAACAGAATCGCTGGTTGCAGAGAAGAAGGAGCCGGCCCCGGCCGCTCCCGCTGCCCCCGGCATGGGCGATATGTATTAATACACCCAAAAGT
>CAJMOV010000221.1 GCA_905215125.1 uncultured bacterium
CGCCGCGTCAACAACTTTTTTTAAGTATTCATTCTATAAATCCAGATTTTATTCTGTCTTTATTGTGTGTTAACTCTAGAATTTTCGATATTTTTTGAAACATTATTCACATATTATACAGTAAATGCCCTGATTCTGCTAAAAAAATATCAAAAAATATGCTTTGATGTCTACTCTAGTCTTCCAGCAATTTTTCTGCTCTTTACGAGCCCTCAAAAAAGGCGATTCGGCGGCATATAGAATTTTTTAGCGCCTGGTCAATGAATTTTCCTTTGGCTGGCTTCCGACCTCCACCGTATTGTATAGACCTTATTATATAATAGGTGTGCCCGTGCAGACGTCGGACATTTTCTGCGCTTCCCCTTGCAATTCGCCAAAAAATGTGCCAAGATGGGAATGCCTAATACACGGATCACGCGGCCGGCGCGGCCGCAGGAAAGGAGCATTTATGAACAAAGACAGGATTCTCTCCATGCTGTACGAGCTGTGCGCGATGCCCAGCGTCACCGAAAGCTCCGGGGAAATCGAAGCGGCGACAGGCATTGCCGACATGCTGCGGCGCATGGATTATTTCAAAAAGCACCCAGAGGGCGTTATCGTCCACGATATACCAGGGGACGCCCGCGGGCGCCGCTACACCACCGCTCTGATGCGCGGCGGTAAAAAAAGCCCCCGCACCGTCATCGTCTACGGGCATTTTGACGTCGTCGGCGTTTCCGAGTTCGGCGCGCTGCAAAGCGCCGCCTTTGACCCTGAGCGCTACACCTCTCTTCTGCGCGAAGGGCGCATCGCCCTGGATGAAGACGCCCAGCGCGACCTGGACAGCGGCGACTGGCTATTCGGCCGCGGCGTCATGGACATGAAGTTCGGCCTGGCCAGCTGCATGGAGGTGCTCTATCAGGTTGAGCAGCGCATCGACGATTTTGAAGGCAACATCCTGCTGCTCGCCGTCTGCGACGAGGAGGGCAACTCCACCGGTATGCTGGGGTCGCTGCCCTATCTCAAGCAGCTGCGCGACGAGGAAGGGCTGGATTTCCGCGGCGTCATCGTCACCGAGCCCTATATGCAGCAGGAAGGGGAGGAGGGTATCCGCCGCCTGCATGTCGCGTCGGTCGGCAAGCTACTGCCCGTCTTTTACTGCGTCGGCCGTTCGGGCCACACCTGCGACCCTTACGGCTGCCTGTCTCCCAATCTTCTGACAAGCAAAATCGTCGAAAACCTCGAGCAAAACTCCGCCTTTTGCGACCCGGCGGGCGAGTTTTACTCCCCCGCGCCCCTCTGTCTCAAGCAGACCGACACCAAAACAGGTTATAACGTGCAGATCCCTGTTTCGGCTTACGCTTATTTCAACCTGATGACCTACCGACGCAATCCTGACACGGTTTTAAAGGAAATGCTGGACATCGCGCGCCGCAGCTTCGAGCAGGTCATCGAAGCACTGGAGGAAAAACGCCGCGGCTTTGAAAGGATGTCGGGCGCAAGCCTTGCGGACAAGCCCCGCTTTACCCCCAAGATCCTGACGTGGAGTGAGCTTTACGAGCTGTGCGTCCAGGCGCACGGCGACGACTTCCGCGAGCACATGACTCGCTTTATCCGCGAGAACCCCGAGCGCGACGGGCGCGAGCTGACCATCCAGACGCTGGCCGAGGCCCACAAATTCTGCCCCGATCGCGATCCCATGATTATCGTTTGCTTTGCGCCCCCATATTATCCCAACTCGCCGCAGGTTGAAAAAGGCGGCCGTATCGACCGCCTGTGCGAGCACCTGACCGAGTATGGCATGAAAAACTTCGGAGAGACCTTCCGCATCGACTATACCTTCAACGGCATTTCCGATATGAGCTATATGAACATCGATCCGTCTATCCGCCCCGAGGATCTGGAGGGCAACTTCCCGCTGTGGGGAGAGACGTACAGCATCCCCATTGAGCTTATCCGTTCTTTGTCGCTGCCCATGGTCAACGTCGGCTGCTACGGCAAGGACATCCACCGCCACACCGAACGGCTGCATGTGCCCTTCTCTCTGAACGTCACCGCCCCCATGATCTGGGAAGCCGCCATGTGGCTGCTGCATCAGTCCTGAAGGCTTGCCCCCAAAAACTGCGCGTTTTCCGTTAATCGGGGCTAGACTTTTCTGTCTTTGCAGCAAACTGCCGAATGGATTGGCCTTTTTCGCTGATATTTGTCACAGGATTAACGGAAAAACGCTTGACTTTTTGTGCAGGGGGAATTAAGATAAGGGTGGCGGATGGAATGGGTAGTATTCCCGCTTCATGCGCTGTAAATGATACTCACAAACAAATATTTTGTTGGAGGTAGCAGAAGTCATGAACGCTTACATTGAAGAAGTTCTTGCCAAGGTCAAGAAACGCGACGCTAACGAGCCTGAGTTCCTTCAGACCGTTGAGGAGGTTCTCAAATCTCTGGAAACCGTCATCGATCAGCACCCCGAATACCAGAAAGCCGGCCTGCTTGAGCGTCTGACCGAGCCCGAGCGCGTCATCGAGTTCCGCGTCACCTGGACGGACGACGCCGGCAAGGTTCACGTCAACCGCGGCTACCGCGTTCAGTTCAACAGCGCCATCGGCCCCTACAAGGGCGGCCTGCGCTTTGCTTCCCACGTCAACCTGTCCGTCATGAAATTCCTCGGCTTCGAGCAGACCTTCAAAAACAGCCTGACCAGCCTGCCCATGGGCGGCGGCAAGGGCGGCTCTGACTTCGATCCCAACGGCAAGAGCGACGCCGAGATCATGCGTTTCTGCCAGGCCTTCATGACTGAGCTGCAGCGTCACATCGGCCCGAATATCGACGTACCCGCGGGCGACATTGGCGTCGGCGGCCGCGAAATCGGTTATCTGTTCGGCCAGTACAAGCGCATCCGCGGTGCTTATGAAAACGGCGTTCTGACCGGCAAGGGCCTGTCCTACGGCGGCAGCCTCATCCGTCCGGAAGCGACCGGCTTCGGCGCCGTCTACTACCTGTGCGAGGTACTCAAGCACTGCGGCGACGACATCAAGGGCAAGACCATCGCCATCTCCGGCTTCGGCAACGTGTCCTGGGGCGTCTGCACCAAGGCAACCCAGCTGGGCGCCAAGGTCGTCACCCTGGCCGGCCCTGACGGCTACATCTATGATCCCGACGGCGTCAATACCCCCGAAAAGATCGCCTACATGCTGGAAATGCGCAACAGCGGCCGCAATAAGGTCCAGGATTATGCCGACAAATTCGGCGTCGAGTTCTTCCCCGGCAAAAAGCCCTGGGGCCAGAAGGCCGATATCTGCATGCCCTGCGCCTACCAGAACGAAATCGGCATGGACGAGGCCAACCAGATCCTGGCCAACGGCACCAAGTACTACATCGAAGTTGCCAACATGCCCACCACCAACGAAGCGCTGTTCTATCTCCAGGAGAAGGGACTCATTGTTGCCCCGTCCAAGGCGGTCAACGCCGGCGGCGTCGCTGTTTCCGGCTTGGAAATGAGCCAGAACTCCGAGCGCCTGGCCTGGAGCGCTGAGGAGGTTGACGAAAAGCCGGCCACCGACATCAAGAACATCCCCCAGGCCGCCGCCGATCCCGCCGCCGAATGTGGTAGCGCCTAGAACCCGGATGCGGGCGCCAACATCGCC
>CAJMOV010000222.1 GCA_905215125.1 uncultured bacterium
TCTGTCCCTCGGCGTACTGAATCCCGCGCTCGCGCTCGGCGCGGCGGATACGTCTTTCCAAATCGTGCGGCGGCGCGACGGGCAGGTCGCGCAGGCGGCGGATCTCTGACGCCAAAAACTGCTCGCACTGATAAACGGGGGCCAGGTAGCAAACCTGCCGGCCGCCGATTTCGTCAGCCACCACATCCCCCCTGCCTATCAGGGCGTTTAAGCGGTCAGCCAGGGCGTCGGCCGTATCTTCGCCGCAAAGCTGCGTCGTGATGGGCAGCAGCTTGTCCTCGGGGATAAAGGCATGACCGTTTTGCAGGTTGAAGCGCAGCTCATACAGCAAGGCGGCGTCCAGGCGGATAGGGCTAAGGGGATCTAGCCCCAGCTCGTACGCCAGCTCGTCGGCGCGGCCAAACGGCAAGGCAAACTGCTCGGCGCACAGGATGTACGGGTTGCGCGACAGCATGGGCACGGCCTGTTCCCCCCACAGCTTGAGCAGCCCTGCAGCGAAAAAAACGGGCAAGTCGTGCCGCGCCAGGAACTCAACAAGGGCGCGCATAGCGCTGACCCGCAGATAAGACGCGCCGATTTCCCGCGCGCGAGCTGGAGAAATGCCCTTAATCTGGCTAAGCCATTCGGGCGTTTCAGCCAGGACGCTCAGCGTGTCCTCCCCGAAGCGATCGACAATGGCGCGCGCCGTCCGCGGGCCTATCCCCTTGACGACGCGGGACGCCAGATATTCATAGATGCCGGCCGTCCCCCGCGGCATCTGGCGCTCGTAGCTTTGCACCGAGAGCTGGGATCCGTGCTGGGGATGATTAACCATCTCCCCCAGGGCCTGGATACGCTCGCCCGCCCCCAGAAAGGGCATGATGCCCACGATGGTCAGCTGACTGCCATCGTCGAGCATCACACGGGCGACGGCATAGCCGCTGTCATCATTTTTGTAAATGAGCGACAGAACCGTCCCTTCAATTTTGATTTGTTCCTTTGGCATTGGCCTTCTCCTGCGCACCGGCGCCGACGCGCACCGTCAGCCCGGGGAAGTAATAGCGGCGGATTTCTTCGGCCGCGCCGAATATGTAACCCGCATCCTCCGCCGCAGGCGGCTCGTTCAGCCTGAGCTCGACGGGCAGCGCCCCCTCGCGGCCAGGGCGGCGGAACAGCCACAGCCACCCCTCGCGCAGGATGGCGACGACGCCGATGGCCGCCAATGTGTAAATGGCCGTTTCTAGCGGAAAGCTTGTTATCATCGCAATCCCTCCTGATAAAAGGGTATGCGAAAAAAAGTTTTTTGGTGATTTTCAGCTACCCAGCAGGCCATAAGACAGAGTCGTCATGATGGCCCCCGCCGCCATGACGCCCAGAAGGATGGAGAAAAAGGCGTGCTTGACGCGCATGTTGAGCACCGCGGCGACGAGCGATCCCGTCCATGCGCCGGTTCCGGGCAGCGGCACGGCAACCAGGATAAAAAGGCCGAGGGCACGGTATTTTTTCACCGTTTCCGCCTTTCTTCCCATGCGGCGCTCGACCCACTGCGCCGGACGCTTTAAAACGCCACGGCGCAACCAGACAAAAAACCTGCGTCCAAACAAAACGAGAAAGGGCACCGGCAGCATGTTGCCGGCAACGCACAAAAAATACGCCTCCGGCCAGGGCACGTCGAGCAGCGCTGCGGCAGGTATGCTGCCGCGCAGCTCAATGACCGGCGTCATGGAAATGAGCAGCAGATAGAGGGCGCGGCCCCATACCGTCGTATGCAGAAATGCGAGCATCCATTCTCCCCCTGTCGGTGTTCAGGCTTCCGGCGGGCTTACTTGCGGCTCCACTTGACGCCCTGAGGCGTATCCTCCAGCACGATGCCGCGGGCCTTCAGCTCGTCGCGGATGCGGTCAGCTTCCTGGAAATTTTTACTCTTGCGCGCTTCCTGCCGCCGGGCGATCAGGGCTTCGATTTCGGCGTCCTCTCCGGCGTCGCCCTGCTCCTGCGGCTTTTCAATTCCCAGCACGCCGCACAGCTCGCCGAGCAGAGCGATGGCCTGTACAGCATAGACGCGGGTGACGGCGCTGTCGGACGCCAGGGTGTTGACGGCACGCACCAGCTCAAAGATAACGGATACTGCGTCCGCTGTGTTGAGGTCGTCGTCCATGGCGGCGCAAAAGCGGCTGCGCCATTCGTCAAAGGAAGCGACGCTTTCCTTTTCGGCGGCCGTCATTTCCCCTTCTGCGGCGTTTTGGGCCAGAAAACGCAGGTTGTCGCCCGCAGAATAGATGCGCGTCAGGCCGGCGCGGGCGTTTTCCAGCGATTCGCGCGAATAGTTCAGGGGGCTGCGGTAATGGGCCGACAGCATGAAAAAGCGGATAGCGTCGTAACCGTAAGCCCCTGCCGCTTCGCGCACGGTGAAGAAGTTGCCCAGCGACTTGCTCATCTTTTGGTTGTCGATGTTCAAAAAGGCGTTGTGCATCCAATAGTGGGCAAAGGGCTTGCCCGTCAGGCCCTCGGTCTGGGCGATTTCGTTTTCATGGTGCGGAAAGCACAGGTCGATGCCGCCCGAATGGATGTCAATGGTCTCGCCCAGGTAGCGGCGCGCCATGGCTGAGCATTCAATGTGCCAGCCGGGTCGGCCCTTTCCCCAGGGGGAATCCCAGCTGGGCTCGCCCGGCTTGGCCGCTTTCCACAGCGCGAAGTCCATGGGATCCTCCTTGTGCTCGGAAACGTCAATGCGCGCCCCTGCCTCCAGCTCCTCCAGCGGCTGGTGGGACAGCTTGCCGTATTCCTTGAAGGCGCGGGTGCGGTAGTAGACATCCCCGCGGCTTTCATAGGCGTAGCCTTTGTCAATCAGGCCCTGCACAATCTCGATGATCTGATCGATGTTGTCCGTCGCCTTGGGGTGGACGGTTGCCTTTTTGATACCCAGCCCCTGTGCGTCGGTGAAGTATTCCTTGATATAGCGCTCGGCAATGACGTCATATGTCACGCCCTCTTCATTGGCCTTTTTGATAACTTTATCGTCAATATCGGTAAAATTCTGGACAAAAGTCACCTCCATGCCGCGGTATTCCAGATAGCGGCGCAGCACGTCGAACAGGATAAAGGGCCGGGCGTTGCCGATGTGGAAAAAGTTATAGACCGTCGGCCCGCAGGAGTACATTTTGACCTTGCCCGGCTCAATGGGGACAAACTCTTCCTTTTTGCGCGTCAGGGTGTTATAAACCTTCATGCTCTATCTCTCCTTTGCGGAAACGCCGTCGCGCACGACAGCGAAGTTGTCTTTGATATAAATGATGCCGGAAATGACGGCCGTCAGCGTCATGATCCAGGTGCACAGCGGCCCTATCCAGATGACGAGAGCGTCAACCCCCGCCAGCAGAAGCAGAATACAGATAAGATGCGACAGCGTTTTGACCTTGCCCCAGATAGACGCCTGGATGACCACCCCCTGCGACGCCGCCACCATGCGCAGCGAGGACACAATGAGCTCGCGCGCCAGGATAAGCATACAGGCCCAGGCCGGCATCCGTCCGTCGGCGACAAAGAGCAGCAGGGCGGCAAAAACAAGCAGCTTATCAGCCAGCGGATCGACAAACTTTCCGAAGTTGCTGACCTGATTGTATTTGCGGGCGATATAG
>CAJMOV010000223.1 GCA_905215125.1 uncultured bacterium
ATTCAAGCGTATTTACGAGGACAACGCCAATGGAAAACTCTCTGACGGCAGATTTCAAATGCTCTCTGACGATTACGAACAGGAGCAGGACGAGCTGCGAGAAAAGCTGTTGCGATTGAATGAAGAAATTACAAAGCAGGAAGAACAGGCAGAGAACATTGACAGGTTTATCTGCAAGTTGCGGAAGTATCTCGACTTGGACGAACTAACACCCGCTATCTTAAATGACATGGTAAAGGCGGTATATGTTCACGCGCCGGATAAGTCAAAGGGTTATCGGGAACAGCAAATTGACATTTCCTATGACCTTGTGGGAATACTCCCCGCGTCTTTGCTGATTGACCTACAAAACGGAGAAACGGCATAGCTCCAAAGCTACGCCGTTTCCGAAAGCATTTCTAATACTGTCTCTTATGAGTGCCGCCCCAAAATGGCTCTTTTTTAGATTACACAGGGTTATAGTTTGTTTTTGGGGTGGGCGAGGAAAGCGTCGCGTATACGGCGCACGGCAGCGAGACATTGCTCACGGTCACGTAGCGCGCCGTAAATCATGCGCACATGGGTCTGGTCATTCGAGAGCGTCCCATCGCTGAGCAGAACGCCCGCATTTTTGGCGATGTAGCGGGTTACCTCTGTCTGGCTTCCATAGTAGGACACATCGATCCAGAAAAAGAAGCCTGCCTGTGGCATGACATAACGAATATGGGGGATTTCATCAAGTATTTTGCTGATGGCTTTGGCGCGCGCCATATATTCCTGGCGGTATTCTTCGATAAAGGCAGGGTCTCGCAGACCCGCAACGATACCGGCCTGCGCCGCCGTGTTGGGCGCGCCGACCACATAGACAGAGGTATATTGCAGCATGTCAGAAATTTCTTCTGATGCAACAACATAGCCTACACGGTATCCGCAAAGGCCCATGCCTTTGGAAATTGAGTTTATCATGATAGTGCGCTCAAACATACCGGGCAGCGCCATGATGTTGGTCATCTCGTAGCCATCGAATACAGTGTCCTCAAAACACTGATCCACGACGAGAATAAGATTGTTCTTCTGCACAAAAGCAGCCAGCTTTTCCAGCGTTTCGCGTCGATAGACTGTGCAGGTGGGGTTGTTGGGATTGGTTAGGGCGACCATCTTGGTTTTAGAGGTTAGGCGCTTTTCAAACTCATCGATGTGCAAGTCGTAGCCATCCTCGGGCCAGGTGGGAATGCCAATAGCTTTTGCGCCGCACAACCCGGGAACGATGAAGTTGTGCGCGTAAGAGGGTGTCGGGGTCAGTACCTCATCCCCAGGGTTGAGGAAAGGACGCATGACAAACAAAAAGGCTGTGTCGGATCCGCTGGATATGGTGATATTTTTATATGGATCTACATCAAGACCATTGACTCGCTTGATGCGTTTGGCGAGCTCGCGGCGCAGCTCGTCATCACCGACGGGAAAGGTGTAGTGGGCGCCGACCGAGTTAAGGCAATCGATGGTGGCCTGCTTGATGTGAGACGGGATGGTATCGTCCGGACGGAAGGGATCGGCCCAGTTCATCAGGACAACGTTGTCCCCTGCTTCCATTTCGTGCTTGAAGTCTCCTTTGCGGGAGCTGGACAGATCGGCAAACCAGGGGGACATCAATTCTCTGGGATTAAACATAGTAACACCTCTTTCATGATATTTTGGGAACAGCAGAATGGCGGCAGTAAAGCAGTAGAACAAGCAGGCACAACCCTCCCGCCGTCCAGAGCATGTTTTCGGAACCGAGACTTTGGGTATAAAAGCCCCACGCTATTGGAGCAAGACCGTAACCAAGGTCGCTGGCCGCCAGATAGGTGGAGTTGGCAGCGCCAAGCCGTTCAGGTGGAGAGTTTTCAACCGCCATAGTGTTAAGCAGTAACTGTGTGCTGCCGTTTGCTGCGCCGTATAGGCAGGCTATGGGCAGGAAATATGTGCTGCGCGGCCCTCCAATTTGGATGAGAAACAAGGCGGCCGCATAGGATGACAGTCCAAGCGCCATACTTCTGAAAACGGCACGGTGCGAACGCACCTGGCCGGCGAAAAGGCGCGCCAGCACAGTAAAGACGCTGGCCACAACAAAGAAGGACGACAGACGTCCAGAGAGATCTTCACCTGCGATACCAGGTAATATCTGCGTGATGCTGACTTGGGAAAAGGTGAGGAGCAAAAGCAGAAAAGATGGGAAAAACGATGATTTTTCAAACAGCCCGGTGAAAAAGCGGTTGGGAGTCAAGCGAATGCCGCCTGATCCGCCTTCTGCTGGACGGGGATCGAGGAAGCATGTCATCAAAAGAGCGGCAAGACCAATAAGGGCGCAGAAGAAAAACATCCCATCGTACCCGAACCGCTCGATGAGAAAGAGTCCGAGCGCGGGAGCGACCGATGAACTCAGCGTCATGCCGATGCCGAAATACCCTATGCCTTCATTGAGCCGCGACGGTGGAACAATACTGGTGGAAACCGTTCCATTGAGTGTGGAGGCGACGCTCATAGCGAAGCCCTGCAAGATGCGAATCACGATAAGGCAGGAGTAGGAATGTAGCGAGGCGAGCAGCAGCGGACAGAGGGCGAACAAGCCCAGGCTGAACAGATAAAGGGGCTTTGTCGGAAGACGGTCGGCTAGAAGTCCGGTAAAAGGCCGGAAGAACAAGGAGGCGAAAGCAAAGCTGGAAGTCAGCGCGCCGGCCGACGAGCTGCTGAGACCGATGTGATCGCCATACAGAAGCACGGTCGTCATCTGCATCAGTGAATAAATCCCCGTGATCATCCCGACAAGGGTGACAAGGATAAAGTCGCGGGTAAAAAGTCGCGGTTTGGCGACCGTCATGGCTGTTCCCCCTCTGTATGGATGGTCTGATGTTGCCGCCGATTTAAAATACATAATACGGCGGCAGCGCATAGAGCGGCAGCGGCGCTGACAAAGGGAAGTTCAGGACCGACGGTGTAAATGAAGCCAGCAAAGAGCGAGCCCAGGATAGAGCCCGCGGCCTGAACAGCATTAAACGCACCGAAAGCAGCTCCGCTCGTCCCGGCGCTTCGAGCCAGCAGGGATTGCTGGATGGGTAGGGAAATGGTGCTGATGGCGGAGATGGCGATACCGGCTGACAGAAACAACTCAACACGCTGGAGAAGGGGCAACAGGGCAAGAAGGATGCTTCCCGCCGAAAGCACGGCGACCATTGATTTGCGGATGTCGGTTTTAGAAGCTATATATACGTTGATGGTGAAGTTGGACAACAGCCCGACTAGACCGACAGCTGCTTTAATAGTGCCATTATAGGTTGCGGGAAAGCCCAGCTGCTCGCGCAGATAATAATTGAAGGAGCCGTCAAAGCACGAAGAGGAAAAGAAGACACATGCGACGGACAAGAAAAAGACGATGAGGGACGGCGAACAGATCTTTCGAAAACCGGAAAAGGTAACGGTGGGGCGACAGGCAGACAACGAAAACCTCTCGCGGCTTACAGGCTTGGCGTCATCCGGAAGCAGTAGACAGGCGATGCCGATAGCGGCGGATAGAAGGATTTGCCAGAAAAAAGCAAGAGGGATTGAGCGTGCGCCAAG
>CAJMOV010000224.1 GCA_905215125.1 uncultured bacterium
TCTCAAGCTGCTCTTTTGCCTTTGCTTTTGCAGCCATACCCCGCCGGGCCCCAAGGACCTGTTTATTATTACAAACTTCAACAAAATGTCCATCGCCTTCCGCGTCCACACTGTCGTCGGCATCAGCCGCATTTCCTGGACGGATATCCAAAAGCCCGATAAAACGGTTTCCGGAGGCGCGGAGGGGGTTGCTACCGGCATCGCGCAGTGCGGCCCGTCCCTTGTCACCATTCTCGACTTTGAAAAAATCGTGGCGGAAATCGCCCCGGAGACCTCCATCCAGATTTCAGAAATCGACCGTATGGGGCAGCGCGAACGCAATGCCAGCCCCATCTGGCTGGCGGAGGATTCCATTTTGCTGACCAAGCTTATTCATGAAGCTCTCATAAAAGCAGGCTACACCAATCTGCACAGCTTTTCCAACGGTCAGGAGCTGTGGGACTCGCTGCAGCAGACAAAACAAGCAGGCGGCATATCCGAATCGGTCGCCCTCATTATCACAGACCTGGAGATGCCGCAGATGGATGGCCACCGCCTGACAAAGCTTGTTAAGGACGACCCGGTGCTGCGGAAAATTCCGCTCATCATCTTTTCCTCCCTTATTTCAGAGGAAATGCGTATTAAGGGTAAACAGCTGGGCGCCGACGAGCAGCTGAGCAAGCCGGAAATCGGCCATCTCGTCGACGTGATGGATTCTCTGCTCAGCCGAAGGGGGTAAACAAAAATGGGCAGCAAATATATAGTCCGTCAGCCTATTAAGGACATCAACAGCCAGATTGTCGGCTATGAAATCCTCTACTACGGCGAAAATCAGGCCTTCAGCCATGAGCAGCCTTCTTCCTCCAACGATTTTGCCGCCGCCGACACCATCTATAATTTCCTGACGCAGAATACCGACAAGGTGCTGCGCGGTTCGCTTAATTTTATGACCTTTACCACCACCCTGCTGATGAAAAAAACGCCCCGGCTTTTTGACAAGTCCGAGCTGGTCATTCAGATAGACGACAGCGTCATCATCCACCCGCTGGCCATGCATCTGGTGCAGCAGTACGCCAAGGACGGGTACAAAATCGCCTTTAACGAGTTTCAGTTCGCCCCCCGTTACCTGGCTTTGCTGGACAATATTGACTATATCAAGCTCAATTTCAAAACCATCAGCGAGGTGACGCTGCGCAACATCATTGAAATCGCCCACAGTATGGGCAAAAAGTGCATCGCCTGCGGCATAGACGACGAGCAGCTTTACCAGACGGCTGTTTCCCTGGGCGTCGACGCGCTTGAGGGTTCCTACGTCGCCGAAAAGCTGGCGACCAAGGCCCACAGCAGCAGCTACCTGCAGAGCAACTTTTTCCGGCTGATGGTCGCCGTCACCCGCGACGAGCCTGACGTCGACGAAATCGAGCACCTCATCTCCCTGGACGCCACGCTGACCTACGGCCTGCTTAAAATGGCCAATTCCGTTTACTTTGCCCTGCGGCACCGCGCTACGACCATTCACCAGGCTGTCATGACCCTTGGGCTCGGCCAGCTTAAACAGTGGATTTACCTGCTCAGCGCCAGCAATTCTGACAGCCCGCTTGATTCCGGCGCGGAGGAATTCCTGCGTCTCAGCTTCATGCGCGCCAGCTTTTGCCGCGATCTCATCATGTACGCCAAGGATATGCCCATTTCCAAGTCCGACGCTTACCTGATGGGTATGTTTTCCACCCTCAATTACTTAATTGACGCATCCTTGGAGGAAATTCTGGCCGAAGTGCCCATCGCAGACGAGGTAAAGGAAGCCCTGCTGCACCGCACTGGCAGATGCGGCAAGCTGTACGAGCTTGCCCTCAGCTATGAGCGCGCCGACTGGCCGGCCATCAACGCCCTTGCAGAAGAGCTGGGGATTCCTACCAACCAACTGACCAATATCTATTTCAACTGCATGGAGGACGTCAATTCCATCTGGAAGCAGCTGACAAGCCCCTATCCCAATCAGGATTCGACCGCCGAGCCCGAGAGGCCGTCAGTGTCTGCCGAAACCCCGCAGGCGTAGCTTTTATAAGGAGACTGGCCCATGGATATCAGTAAATACAAGGGTACTAAAACGGAAGAAAATCTCCGCACGGCGCTGGCTGGCGAATCCGTAGTGCGCAACAAATACACCTATTACGCCATGACGGCCCGCAGGGCCGGGCTGGACGATGCGGCCAACCTGCTCGAACGACTGGCCAAAAACGAAATGATGCACGCTAAATTCTGGTTTGAAGCCCTGAACGGCCCCTGCCCCAATACCGCCGACAACCTGATAGAGGCCTCCCGCGGCGAGTACGGCGAATGGCACGGCATGTATCCCGAATTTGCCGTACAAGCCCGGGCCGATGGGTTCGAGGACCTTGCGGTCATGTTTGATAAAGTGGCAGCCATTGAGCGACAGCACGAAAAGGAGCTTTTGACGCTCTGCGCCAAGCTGCCCGTTCAAAAGCCGGAAGGAAATGCGCCGCAGGCTGATGTTCCCACCGTCTCCACAGGCAAAAAGGAAAAATTCGGTTATCGTTGCGTTTTTTGCGGAGCCATTTTTTCGAGACAGCCGGACGTGTGCAGCGTCTGCCGCGCCATCGGCGCCTGCGAGCCCTATACCTACGAAGAATAACGGCCCGCGGGGGGCTCTTCGCTAAAGGCAAAGGCCCGGGCCGCCGAAGCAATTCGACGGCCCGGGCCTGGTCCATTCCTTTTACAGCTTATGCCGCGGGGATGCCATAACGGTTTTACACGCCCGCATTACCTGAGCGATGATCGCTGCACTGTAGCGATTTTCATAAACAGTCAGCATCGGCACCACTTCACCGCGCGGCATGACGATGTATTTGGGTGGTAAATTGGTCAAAGCCAAAGCGATAACATCGGCTGTACAGCGCGAGCAGGCGCATACGCCGAACATTTTCATATATTTTTTCGCTTTTTCCTCTACCAGCGACTGCATGACATTGACGTATGTCAGATCGCCCGACACATAGGCGCGGCCGCCCGTTTCCCGTTCCAGGCTGAAATCGCGGCTCTCACTTTCCTCTGCCTGCCATGCCGCTTCGCCCTCTTCTTCCTGGTTGGGCTTCTCGCCTTCCGCATCCGGGGCAGACGCGCCCTGCCGGACATCAGGAGGCGCTTCTTCCGGCGCTGCGCCAGTCTCCAGCTCGGACCGCACATCCTCTATTTGCACGCCAGCCGCCTGCCGCTCCTCCCCAAAGCCCTGCTCTGGTTCAGCCGGCGTTTCAACGGCCACTTCCTGTGCCGCCAGCTGCTCCTGCGCCTGCACTTCCTCTTCCAGGGCCGTTTTAATCTTCTGCGCCAGCAGATCGTCGGCCTTGACCTCTTCCAGAATGGGCGGCGTCAAATGGGGCCGCGCGGCCGGCGCTTCCTGTACCGGATCCGTTTTGTCGGCTGCCTGCGGCTGTTCCGCCGCTCCTTCCTGCACAGCGGGCGCCGCGTCGGTCTCCTTCCCCTTTTTGTCTCCGGCAATCATATTCAGCACACGAGCCGTTTTGCTGCTGCTGGTATTCTTTTTCGTCGCCATGATTTCCTCCTGCCGT
>CAJMOV010000225.1 GCA_905215125.1 uncultured bacterium
AGGGCGTCGTGCAGGATCTCGGCTATACCACCACGTTTCCGCTGCTGCTCAACGTCTCCGGCGAGCCGACCTATTTCATGTCGCTCAAGGATGCAAGCCAGCTGGTAAAAATGTATGCGATGGTCAACGTCCAGCAGTACCAGCTTGTGGCAACTGGCACAACGGTGGCGGAATGCGAGGCCAACTATATCCGCCTGCTCAACGACAAAGGGGTGACGACGCCCGAGCAGCTGCCGCAGACAGAGGATAGCGGCGTCATCGAAGAAATTCGCTCCAACGTCATTTCCGGCACGACCTATTACTACCTGCGCCTGACAGGCGACGATTTCTACTACTCCATCTCGGCGGAAAGCTGCCCTGAAGCCGTTGTCTTCAACGCGGGCGACACCGTCGTCGTCCAATACGCATCCGATCAGGGGGGCGAAATTCGCACCGCCCTTTCCGTTGACAAACGATAAGCGCCCTCTATGCCCGCCTCGCGATTTTCCATCGTGGGGCGGGCTGTTTTTTAGACGGACGGCATATCTATTTAGTCGGGGGAATTGATATGCTGCAGCAATTTTTTCTCACCGGCGTCCCGGCTGCGCTTTTGTTGTTTTTTTGTCATTCTCCCCTTCCAATTTTGAATTTTTACGGCATGAACACCGCCGCTTTTCCGTTTTTTACGATATTTTTGGTTGTATTTTCGTCGAAAATGTTTTATAATGAATGTTGCTGCTTATACCCATACTAAATGAGGTGAAACCATGGCACATACCTTTCCGGGAGGTATCCACCCCGATTCGCATAAGGAGAGCACCAAGGACAAAGCTATCGAGCTTCTCCGCGCGCCTGAACGGGTGATTCTTCCCGTTTCCATGCACATTGGGGCGCCCTGCGCCCCCATTGTCAAGGTGGGGGACAAGGTCAACCTGGGGCAGAAGATAGCGGACAGCACCGCCCCTGTTTCCGCGCCGGTACACGCCACCGTTTCGGGCACTGTGGCTGAGATCGGCCCCATGCTGCACCCAAACGGGTCGCTCGTCACATCCGTCGTCATCGAAAACGATTACCAGGACACGCCCGACCCCTCAGTCAAGCCGCGCGACATTGATACCCTGACGCCGGACGACATCGTCAACACCGTGCGGGAAGCCGGTATCGTCGGGCACGGCGGCGCCGCCTTCCCCACCCATGTCAAAATCAGCTCGGGTTTGGGCAAGGTCGACTCCGTCCTCATCAACTGCGCCGAGTGCGAGCCCTATATCACGTCGGATCACCGCATCCTTCTGGAATACCCATGGGAGGTGATCGGCGGTGCGCGTATTCTGCAGAAGCTCTTCGGCGTCAAGCAGGCGGTGCTGGGTATTGAAATCAACAAGCAAAACGCCTTCCCCGTGCTCAAGAGCCATCTGCCGGACGACGGCAGCGTCACGCTTGAGCCGCTGGCCTGCAAATACCCCCAAGGCGCTGAAAAGCAGCTGATTAAAGCGCTGACGGGGCGCGACGTCCCCTCCGGCAAGCTGCCGGCCGACGTCGGCTGCGCTGTCTTTAACGCCGACACTGCGGCCTGTATTTACCGCCTGTTCATCACCGGCCTGCCGATGATCCGCCGCATTGTCACGGTGTCCGGCTCGGCCGTTTCCAACCCCAAGAATCTGGAGGTGCGCATCGGCACCCCCATCTGCGATCTGCTGGAGGCCTGCGGCGGCTTTCTCGAGCCCCCATACCGCCTGCTGATGGGCGGACCCATGATGGGCAACCCCCTGTTTTCGGCCGACGTGCCCGTCATCAAAGGCACAAACGCCATCCTGGCATTCTGCGGCGAAGAACCGCCGAACCCCGCCCGCCCGGCCTGCATCCGCTGCGGCAAGTGTGTCAGCGCGTGCCCGATGCACCTCATGCCAACGCAGATTTATCAGCACTATGAAAAGGGCGACATCGCCGGGTGCGAGCGCTATCGCGTGCTCGACTGTGTCGAGTGCGGCGCATGTACCTACGTCTGCCCCGCCAAGATCCCTCTGGTTCAGGGCATCCGCGCGGGTAAGCAGCGCGTTATGGACGCGCGCAGGAAAAAGTAAGGGGGCCTAATCCGTGCTTGATTTATCCAAAGTAAAGGTCACATCGTCGCCCCACATCCGCAGCGACGAGACGACCAAACAGATCATGCTCGACGTTGTCATTGCGCTGATGCCGGCTCTTGCCGTTTCAGTTTTTGTCTTTGGCTGGCGCAGCCTGGTCATCACCTGCTTCTCCGTCTGCTGCTGCATTTTCTTTGAGTGGCTTTACGGCATCCTGGCCAAAAAGCCCAACACGACGGGGGATATGTCCTGCGTCGTCACAGGCGTCCTGCTGGCCTTCAATATGCCGGTTACAGCGCCGCTGTGGCTGGTGCTGGTGGGCGCCGGGTTCGCCATCATCATCGTCAAGCAGCTGTTCGGCGGCATCGGCAAAAATTTCATGAACCCGGCGCTGGCGGCTCGCGCTTTCCTTTTCTCCTGGCCCGTTATCATGACAACCTGGGTCAAGACGCGCACGGCGCTGCCCCTGTTTGCCACGCCGGTTGACGTCGTCACCTCGGCGACGCCGCTGGCCGCTTTGAAGCAGGGCGTCATGCCCGACGCTTCGCTTGCCGACATGGCGCTCGGCATGGTCAGCGGCTGCCTGGGCGAAACGTCGGCCCTGGCTCTTATCGCTGGCGGGCTGTACCTCATTTACCGCCGCGTCATCACCCCTCATATTCCGCTGGCCTATCTGGGCACCGTCGCGGTGCTGACTTTCGTCTTTCCCCGCGGCGGGCTGGATCCGCTGAATTTCATGCTGGCCCACCTGCTCAGCGGCGGGCTGATGCTGGGCGCCATTTTCATGGCGACCGACTACACCACCTCTCCCCTGACCAAGAAGGGCAAAATCATCTTTGGCATCGGTTGCGGGCTGTTGACCGTTTTTATCCGCTACTTCGGGTCCTACGCCGAGGGCGTCTCCTATTCCATCCTCGTCATGAACGCCTGCGTCCCGCTTATCGAGCGCTTCACCATCCCGAAAAACCCGGCTGAAAAGCGCAGGCTCGCCAAGCCCAGGAAGGAGGCGTCCAAGAGTGAATAAGGTTCTGGATAAAATCCCCAACGCCTATGTGCGGGAAATCGTCGCGCTGGGCGGCATCCTTCTCATTATCACCGTTATTGTCGCCGGAGTCCTGGGCGCTGTCGACGGGATAACGGCGGACAAAATCGCTGATCTCAAGGTTCAAAAGACTCAGGAGGCCATGCAGGGTATCATCGCCGGCGGCAATTTTGAAGCCGCAGACTTTACTGACGATACCGGTCTGATTCAGGAGGTTTACACCGCCACGGTAAATGGCGAATACGCCGGTATGTGCTTTAAAGTCTCCCCCAATGGCTTCAGCGGCGCTATCGGCATCATTGTCGGCATTTCTCCGGAAAACCAGGTGCTGGGCATTAAAATCGTTTCTTCGAGCGAAACGTCTGGTCTGGGCTCACGCGCCGATGAGGAGGAATGGCGCGAGCAGTTTGTCGGCAAGAGCGGCCCGCTTACCGTGCAGAAAAACGTCGCGACGGGT
>CAJMOV010000226.1 GCA_905215125.1 uncultured bacterium
TGTACGCCGTCCTGATAGGCTTACTTTTTGTTCCGCTGCAATTCCGAGCGCTGCAGCTGGAAGATGGTCGAGCAGAGCCGATCGGTCTCCTTCATGCTGACTTCGCCGATGCTTGCGCCATATTCCTGCCCCTCAATGCGGAGGGCTCCCCTGCGCTGGACGGTAATGGGGAAGGAAAAGGTCTCCTGCCCGGGGGTCAGGCTGAGATCGAAGATTTCCAGCTCGTCTCCGATAGACAGATCCTCATTGCACAGAAAGCCGACGCCTCCCAAACTGATATCAAACAGGCGGATGGGTGCGATTTTCATGGGCAGACCGGCGTCTTCAGCGCCGGGGATGGCCAGCGCTGCAGCTTGGGAGCAGCGCACGCGGAAAAAGCTGCGCTTTTCAAAGCTGTTAAACATCGTGACGTCGGCAACGCGCCAAAAGTCCGCGTTGGAGATAAAGGTGTTTCCGCCCAGGCTGTATTGTGCCCCGTCGGATGCGACGACATTGATTTTGACAGGGGTATTGTAGAAAACGAGGGGAAGAGGATCGCCGGAATCGGTGGCGACAATTTCCATCATCTCATCAAAGGGGGCAACGGAACGGATGCGGCCCAAAAACAACAGCGTATTGTCCATAGTGCGGACTTCGCAGCGGCAGTTTAAACATTTTTCCAGTTCCTGAGTTGCCATACTTTTTCACCTCGCTTTCAGGGGTAAACAAAAGTATATCACTTTGCCTGAAAATATGCAATCCTTGACAAGTTGTATCCTGCCGTCCTTATCTAGTGTGGCTGAAAGGGCGATATATCTAGTATAATCAAGATCCTTTTGCAGCCCGGCACGGGAAGAAACCGCGTTACTGCCAGTACGGCTCGGCGGCAAAAGGCGGCCATTTCAATCAGCCTGAAGGGGGGACGGCATATGCCGGTTGGGGAAGTCATCGCGGCAAAGTCGGTGCAGAGCGGGCTGCAGCCCGGCGTTACCGGAAATAGCGCGGGCAGGCACAGCGAAACCGTACCGTTGCCCGAAATGATCCGGCAATCGCGCGAGCAGGTGCAGCAGCATACGCGCAAATTCTGCTTCAAGTCGTCGACACGCTATGGCGATATCCCGTTGGAAGCCTACGCGCGTCTGGCCCGCGCACGCAGCCGGGGACAGGTCGGCGCGGCTGCGGGATATGCCAGGCGGCAGATTTACCGACTGCGCTCGGCCGTGCGCAGCGACCCGGAGAGGGCGGGGGAAATCCGCACAGCAATGCGGCAGCTTGAACGGGCCGTGTTGCACGCCGCGCGCAAGCGCCGCGATTTGGAGCGGGAGGAAAGCATGGAGCACATACGCCGCCGCGCGGAGCAAGAGGACAGACGCCGCGAGGCGCTTCGCCTTCAGTCTGAGCTGCAGCGCAAAAAAACGGCGCGCTGTATCCGCGAACGGGGGTATCCCTATCAGGCAGCGGCAGAGCAGTATCTGCGCGCACGGCTGGAGGGCGAACGCCAGGATTTGACGGCCGCCTTGCCCTTGGAAGCGGGCGCGCCGCAGCGGACGGGAGAAGGGGCGCCGACCCCTTCTGCGCCGGCCATTTCCATACGGGCTTAAAAAAGCGCAGAAAAAGGCCGCCGGCGACAACCGACGGCCTTTGCCTGTGTCCGTTCAGCGGATTTTGCTGAGGATCAGCTTGGCGCAGTCGATCTGGTTGGGGATCTTACCATTTTCATCGCGCACGCGCCAGATATCGGGGGTGATTTCGTCGACGACGTACATTTTGCCCTGCTCGTCATAGCCGACTTCAATTTTGAAGTCAATCAGGGTCAGTCCCATAGCGGCCAGCTCTTTTTTCAGCACTTCGCCAACGCGGACCAGGATGCCCAGCGCTTCGTCGTACTGGCCGGGGGCCAGCAGCTTTTTCATGATGCACAGGCGCTCGCTGATCAGCGGATCGCCCTGCTCGTCGTCCTTGAGTGTCACTTCAGAATAGGGGGGATCGAAGGGGATGCCCTCCTCCAGCGTGAAGCGGCGGCACATGCTGCCCGCGGTGAAGTAGCGCAGCACGAACTCCAGCTTGGGCACTGTCAGGCGGCGCACCTGCATCAGGCCCTTGTCCACATCGGCGCCCAGGTAATGGGTGGGGATGCCGTTTTTCTCCATCAGCTCAAAAAAGTGCCGGGAAATGGCAAGGCCGATTTTGCCCTTGCCCTCGACACTGCCGCCGACAGTGTTGGAGCCGGGGTCAAAAACGCCGTTTTCCCCCGTTGCAGAATCCTTAAACAGCAGGTTGACCGTGCCGCTTGCCTCGTCAAGCATGACTGTTTTGGTCTTGCCGTCATACAGAGTTTTCATCATCATCTCTCCCAATCCATATGATTTTTCTGTCCGTTATTTTACCACAAGAGCGGGGGCTTGTCACCCTTTCCGGGCAAGATTTTTGCGCGGTGCTTTCGAAATGCGCCGGGCTGTGCTAAAATGAAGGGGAGAAGGCCGTGAACATATTTGAAAGGAGAATCGCCATGAAAACCGTCATCCGCAACGCAACCGTCATCGACGGTGCGGGCAGGCCGCGTTTTAGCGGCGGCGTCGCCTTTGAAGGAGACGTCATCACTGCCGTCGGTCCGCAGCTTCCGGGGGATTTTGACCGTGAGATCGACGCCGGTGGGAAGGTCGTCTGTCCAGGTTTTATCGACACCCACAGCCATTCAGACCTGTACGCTTTGTGCCAAAGCGCCATTCTCCCGAAAATCTTTCAGGGTATTACGACAGACGTGCTGGGGCAGGACGGCATTTCCATGGCTCCGCTGCCGCGGCAGCATGTTCCCGCTTGGCGCAGGAATATCGGCGGACTGGACGGCGACAGCGACGGCATCAGTTGGGATTACCCCACCGCACAGAGCTATCTGGCCGCTCTGGAAGCAAGCCGACCTTGTCAAAACTACGCCTATCTTGCACCCCACGGCAACATCCGGCTGGAGGTCATGGGGTTCTCCGGCGAGACGGCGACGCAAGGACAGATCCGCGCTATGGAAGACGTGCTGCGGCGCGAACTGGAGGCGGGCGCTATCGGCCTTTCATCCGGACTCATTTACATCCCCTGTGTGTACGCCAATACAGAAGAAATGATCCGCCTATGCAGCGTTGTCCGGGAATACGGGAAAGTCTTTGTCGTTCATCAGCGGTTTGAAGGGGATCGCATTTTAGAGTCCATGGGAGAGCTGAAAAAAATCGCGCTGGAAAGCGGTGTGCACCTGCATATCTCCCACTTCAAAATGGGCGGAAAGAAGAACGAGCACAAGCGTTTTGAAGCCTTTAAAATATTGGAAGAGCTGCGCCAGGCCGGCATCGAGGTCAGCTGTGATCAGTATCCCTACGGTGCGGGCAGCACCATGCTGGCCGGCTGCATACCGCCCTGGGCCCACGTCGGCGGCGCAGGGGAACTGCTGAAAAGGCTGCGCGAACCAAAGCTGCGGGAGAAAATCAAACACGACATCCTGTATAACGATACCGTCTGGGACAATTTT
>CAJMOV010000227.1 GCA_905215125.1 uncultured bacterium
GAACAGTTTGCTGAACAGCCCCATATTATTCGCTCCTGATTGTTATTTAAGGATAAAATAAAATCAATCATCCTTAAATGCAGTATAGCATATCTTGCAGCGCTGTGCAAGGGGGCGTGCATTACAGCCGCTGCAAATAGCGGATGATGCTTTCAACCAGGACATGGGCCGTTTCCTCCATTTCGCCCAAAAAGAGGAAGGGAAGGCTCTGTGCCGCTGAATTGTGCATAAAAAGCAGGGAAAGGGCCATATTACCCAGGATTTTGGCCGTCCTTTCATCGTCGGGAAGGCCCCATGCCGCCAGCAGATCCTGGAAAAAGGCCACCTGTGTGGTATGGAATTCATCGAACAGGGCGGGGGAAAGGCTGCGAAAAATCATTTCCTGCTCGTCGATGGTCAGGATGGCGATGCCGCTTTTCTGTCGATTCATGCAGTCCGCCATAAAAGCGCGGAAGGAGTCCTGCCAGGACAGGCGGCCTTCCCCCATTTGCGCGCGGATACGGTCCAGAAGCAGCGGGCGCTGCGACTGCAGCGTGCGGATGACAAAATCCTCCTTGCTGGGAAAAAAGGTATAGAAAAAATTGCGGGAAATGCCTACCCTGCCGTACACCTGCGCCAGTGTGGTGCCGCGGTAGCCCTGCGCTGCAAACAGCTCGCGCCCGGCTTTAAGCAGCTGGGCACGGACGGCTTGGCGTTCGGCATCGGAATACGCTTTTTTGGACAAGGCAAATCCCTCCCGAAAAAGTCACTGCCCGTCGGGCAGAAAGCGCAGGCTTTGCCTGTCGGCGTCCAGCGCGGCGCGCCGCCCAATAGGCAGGATGGCGTGCTGCGCGCCATGCCCGAAATCGTCGGTGTAAACGACCGGGATGCCGCAGCGCGCCCCGAAGCGCTCCAGGCAGCGCAGCAGCTCGTCCGGCACGTCGGCGGCGTACTGGCCGAAAATCAGGCCGGCGACGTTTTGGAAAAATTCGCTCTGCTCAATAAAGGCCAGATATTCCGCAACAGCGCCAACCGGGCTGAAATAGGCGTTGTCTTCGAGAAACAGCAGATACCTGCGGCTTTTATCATAGTTAAAATAGCGGTTGGACAGCATCAGACCGAACAGCAGGGCATAACCGCCGATGAGGACGCCTTCGCACGCGCCGCCTGACAGCGTCCTCCACTCGCAGCCCTTGGCAAAGCTGTCGGCCGCCCCGCCCGTAGCAAAATGGGCGCGGAAGTGCAGGTAATCGAAATACCGCAAATCGGCGAACTCGCCTGCGCCGAAGCCGTAATAGGTGACAAGGCCGGTTTGCGCATGTATGGCGTTGAGGATAGAGGTGCCGTCGCTGTAGCTGCTGAACAGCTTAGGACTGCGGCGGATGGCGTCATAGTCGATATGGGGCAGGATTTCCGCTGCGCCGTCGCCCCCGCCGAACAGGATGAGGGAAACGTCGGGGTCGGCGACCATGGCGTTTAAATCGTCAGCGCGTTCCTTTGCGCTGGCTGTGTAACCGTATGTGTCCTTGTGAATGTTGGCCCCCAGCTTGACGCGATAGCCCAGCCGCTGCATGGCGGCGATGCTGGGGGCGTATTTTTGCGCGTCAGCCACCTTACTTGGGCAGATGATGCCGATGGCGCCGCCGTCGGGCAGCCGTTTTGCCTGCATGTCGAAGCCTCCCTGCGGTTTTTATCCAGTATACCACAGCGGCAGGACGATTTCAAAGGCTGTAAGATAATTTAAGGGCCGGAGGTTTATCCTCCGGCCCGATAATTTGGCGTCAGGCGGTGCAGTTTTTGAGGAAAGCGTCGAGGAAATTGAAACAGAAGTCGGCGTCGGGGCCTGTGGCCTGCAGGATTTGCGTAAGACGCTGGCGCACCTCGCACAGCTCTTCTTCAGTTAGATGAAAGCAGTCGTTTTCCCTGTGCTGGCTGTTGTGGACATCCAGGATGACGGCGGTGAATAGCGCGTCCAGCAGCTTGTCCACCGTGCGGATAACCGTCATGCCTTCGTCGCTTTCTTCAACGTGCAGCCAGACGTATCCGAGCTTTTTCGAATACAAAAGGTCGAAAAAGTCCTGTGCCTGGATGTAATCGTCGAAAGCCGTTACGATGTTGTCCAGCATCCTTTTTTCTTCTTTGGCGTAAAGCATGTAAATCCTCCTATAATCTATATTTGGCGTTGCCACTATGAAAAGTTTATCTTCTAAAAAGAACTAAAATTAGATGATATACATGTAATCAAATGTAAAAAATAATGCTATCATGAAATCCAAATGGCAGGTGATAGCATGGATTTTGATGTAGGCTTGCGAATAAAAGAATTGCGAATGGCAAGAGGCTTATCAACAAATAAATTGTCCGATATGGCTGGACTATCTCAAAGCTATGTTCGCAATTTGGAAGCGGGCAAATACGATAATCCAACAGTAGATTCATTATCGCTTATTTGTGAGGCGTTAGGAATTGCTTTTGAAGATTTTGTGAATTATAAAGATTTATCTTTTTCACAATTAAAGGCTATGAAAATTATTCGCACGTTAAGCGATGAGCGTTTAGAAGGGTTTTGTCAACTGATGAAGCCACAGCAAGAATAACAGGGAATGAATTCTGAAGAGATAAATTGTCGTTTATTATTATAACTCAATTGAGAGACAAAGTAAATCTTAAAATAGCTCTACCTAGTTATTTTATGTAACGGTAAAATGGAACTTAGAAGGGTGGTGGAGCTTTGGATGTCTTGAGACGTGTTCAGGATCTGATGAGAGAAAGGGCATGGACAGAGTATCGTTTGGTACAGGAAACAAAGCTGCCGCCATCTACAATTGCAAATATATTTCACCGCGGGACAATACCAACAATTCCAACACTAGAAGTCATTTGTCAGACGTTTGGAATCTCTCTTTCCCAGTTTTTTGCTGAAGGTAATTATGTCTCACTGACAAAGGAGCAGGAAGCTCTGTTGAACAAATGGTCTTTATTATCGCAGGATCAAAAAGAAATATTGCTGGAATTGATGACAAAAATGAACGGATAAACTAAAGCAGGCTATCTCAACAGAGATAACCTGCTTTAATTTATGCACAGTTCTTGGCTTAGAGCTGAACAAGAAAAGACACCGTGCAGGCAGAGAGGGGTTGTCCTGCACGGTGCCTTGAAACATACACAAAGGTTACGCATTGCGTAAAAGGGGAAAAAGGTGTACAATTGTTTCCAGGTGAGAGATGGAATCTCTTTGTGCAGGCGGTGCTGTCGCCCGTGCAGGCTATGGAGGGTTGCCCCCCTCCATAGCTGCCGTGTCAATCTTGTAGCTCCCCGATTGACGCGAATAGTTTTTTGTTTTGCACAGCACCCCTTTGGGGGTGCTTTTTTTATCAACTAGGCCGTTATTGTGGTGTGTGCTTTTCAAAAGCAAGCCAGACAGAATATTGCGGAAATAAATATAAGGAAAAAAAGAAAATTTTATCAAAATATGGAATTCAAGACCATTATCATGT
>CAJMOV010000228.1 GCA_905215125.1 uncultured bacterium
CATTATTTTGGGCAGTATTCAATATGGTTTTTAGGGGTTTTTCCTTTTCCGCTTAGGTAAAAACGGCCATTTTTCCCAGTTCTGGCCCATCCAGCTCGCATCCGCTGACAATGCACAGCCCGGCTGCGCCGGAAGCGTCGGTTTGTTCAAGCAGCTTGCCGTCTGCATCGATGATATAATAGCTTGCGCCGCTCTGGATGGCGGCGGCAGGGACACATTCGGTGACGATGATCTCCACCTCGTCGGGCAGGCGGCGGCGAATGACAATTTCGTCCAGGTAGGGGCACTGGGCAAAGATGCGGCTGATGGCGGCGAATTTGTTCATCAAAAACATGTTCCTGCCCGTCTCGATGCCCGACGCGGCGGCGATGGTCTCGGCGCTGTAGCGGCTTTCGCCGGTGACAGTGATATCTCGTATTTTAAAGAAAATGGTCATGGCCGTCATGACGGCGGCCAGGATCAGAACGGTGCACAGCAGCGTCACAAAGACGCCGGAGCCTCTCCGTCGCCTGCGACGCTTGTTATTTCTCTTTTGCGCTGCGCTCTTTCTCATTCTTTGCTTTCGTCTTTCCTTTCGCGTCGGATGTCAGCGCCCAATTCGCCCAAAACCGTTTCAATGGACTGGTAGCCGCGGTCAATATGGTGGATCTCTGCGATACGACTCTCGCCCTGGGCCGCCAGCGCCGCAATACACAGCGCCGCGCCCCCGCGCAGATCGGTGCACTGCACGCTGGCCCCATGCAGCTGCCGGCCGCCGTCGACGACGGCCACCTTGCCGGACACCTTGATGCTGGCCCCCATACGCGACAGCTCCCCGACGTGGCGGTAGCGGTTTTCAAATATGTTTTCCAGAAAAATGGTGGTGCCGCGCGCCACGCAGGCGACGGCCATCATCTGCGCCTGCGCGTCGGTAGGAAAGCCCGGGTAGGGCATGGTGCGTATCGGCGGCATGCAATGCAGGGTCCCCTCCCGTCTGATACGGATGCTTCTTCCCGCGACGCGGATGTCGCAGCCGGCGCTGTTCAGCGCGTCAATAACGGTGCCAACGTGCTCCGGCTCACATTCGCGCAGGGTGACATCCCCACCGCAGGCAGCCGCCGCACACAGGTAAGTCGCCGTTTCGATGCGGTCGGGCAGGATGCGGTGCTCGGTATCGCGACGCGTGTTGCCGCCGACGACAGATATCTCCGAGCCCCCCGCTCCCGCGACGTTGGCTCCCGTCTTGCGCAGAAACTCCTGCAGATCGGCGATTTCCGGCTCGCGCGCGGCGTTGATGATGCGGGTGACGCCGGCGCAGGCGGTAGCGGCCAGCATAGCGTTTTCCGTCGCGCCGACGCTGGGGAAGGACAGAATGATGTCCCGCCCCTCCATTTTATCCGCTTCGCACAGCATCTGCCCGCCCGACTCGGTGATGGTGACGCCCAGACGTCGCAGCGCCTCCAAGTGCAGGTCTATGGGCCGCGGCCCCAGCTCGCACCCGCCGGGCGCGCTCAGCTTTGCCTTGCCGCACCTGGCGATAATCGGGCCGAGGAAAATGACCGACGAACGCATTTCGCGCATCAGCTCGTCGGGCACGTCCCATCTTTCAATGGTTGTGGAATCAACAGTGATAGTCTGGCCCTCGCGCTCGACTTTACACCCAAGATGACGCAGGATCTTGATGGCCGAATCGACATCACGCAGGTCGGGGCAGTTATGTAAGACATTTTTGCCGGCATTGACGAGGGTTGCCGCCAGTATCGGCAGCACGCTGTTCTTCGCGCCGCCGATGGAGACCGCACCGGCAAGCGGTCTGCCGCCGTTGACAACAAGTATGCTCATGCTATTCTCCTCCCGCACGGATGACACGGCGAAGGATATCCCCTCGCCTTTCTCACGCCATACTATGCCGAATACAGGCGAGAGGTGATTGAACTGCGTGTTTTTTCTACAAAATACTTTTGACCGCGTCGTAAATGCGTTTCAGCGCGTCGGGGCGGGCGCGTTTGAGGGCGCACTCCCCCATTTTTTTCAGCTTATCCGGCTGGCACAGCAGCCCGCGCGCCGTCTCATACAGCTTGTCGCCGGTGCATTCGCTTTCAGTCAGCACAACGGCTGCGCCCGCGCGCTCCAAAAGCCGCGCGTTTTTCTCCTGGTGGTTGCCTGTGACATACGGAGAAGGCACAATAATAGCAGGCAGCCCGGCGCAGCAGACCTCGGCCAGCGTACTGGCCCCTGCACGGCATATAACCAGGGACGCCTGACCCATGGCCTTGTCCATTTCAAAGATATATTCTCGCAGGTCGATGTTGCCCGCGTGATCCAAATCGCAGCCTTTTCCACGGATTTCGTCCGGCATCCACTGATAGTTGCTGGCGCCGGCGGCGTGCAGCAGATTAAACTCCCCTTCCGTCGCGGCGCGGACGACAAAATCAACCATTTTCTTATTCATATACAGCGCGCCAACCGAGCCCCAGAAGGAGAGCACCATCGGCTTGCCTCCGGCAAAAATGGGCGGATAGGCCGTCTCGCGGCAGCGGACGATTTCTTCCCGTACCGGGCTCCCGGTCAGAACGGTTTTCCTGGCTTTTACAAGCTGGGCCGTTTCCTCAAAACCGAGCATGACAACGTCGGCCCTGTGACTTAAACGCCTGAGGGCGACGCCCGGCGTGGCATTGACCTCGAGCAGGGCCGTCTTAACCCCCAGCCTCTGTGCAGCGGCCACCATGGGATAGCTGGCGTAGCCTCCTGTGCCGACGACGACGTCCGGCGAAGCGCGCCGTATTATTTTCTTGGCTTCGTTGACGGCGGCAATGGCGTTTTGCCCGGCGCGCACGTTCTGCCGCAGCCCGGACAGGCTGACGGAGCGCGAAAGGCCGGCCAGCGGAAAGGCAAACAGCTGGTACCCCGCGCGGGAGACCAGCTTTTCCTCTATGCCGCCTTTTGCGCCGGAGAACCAGATTTCGCAGTCCTCCTGCTTTTTAATGTAGTCGGCGGCTGCGATTGCAGGGTTGACATGCCCCGCCGTGCCGCCGCCGCAAAAAATCACTTTCATGGTTTATTCCCCTTCCGTCAGCCCTGCTTGGGCGCTGGTATTCGTCTCGATACCGAAAGGACGATGCCGACCTCCGCCAAAAGCACCATCAGCGACGTGCCTCCGGCGCTGAAGAAGGGCAGCGACGCGCCTGTGACCGGCATCAGTCCGCTGACGACGCACATGTTGATGATGGTCTGGATGGCGATCTGCGTCGTGACGCCGGCGGCCAGCAGCGTGCCGAACTTATCCCCCGCCCGCGCCGCAATATAGTAGCCGCGCAGGATAAGGGCGGCAAACAGAACGATAACCAGCACGGCGCCAATCAGGCCCATTTCCTCGCACCAGACAGAAAAGATAAAGTCGTTGGCTGGTTCAGGCAGGAAAAGGTGCTTCTGCCT